>JAAYTC010000168.1 GCA_012518155.1 Bacteroidales bacterium
CTGATTTGGTCACGGACTCCCATCAGTGTTCTTAGCTCTCCATCCACCGCGGTGAGCACGATCGAATTGCCCGCCGTGGACAAGCGTTCAATAGCTGATTTCGCTTTGTCGTCGACAGGAACGTTCTCCTGCTCCATCAAGCTCGCGTTGCCCACGGCCACTCTACGTCCCTGCACCTCGGCCACGATGCCTCCCCCTTTCACTACATCCGTCCGGGAGATCGGCAGGTAATTCACCTCGCCAATTTCTTGTAAAACCGCTTTGGCCAGTGGGTGATCCGATTCATGTTCCACGCTCGCGAGGTATTGCAGCGTTTCATCGTGATCGTCTGAATAGTGGATGGTTTCTGCCACCGTGGGATTCCCAAGGGTCAGCGTACCGGTTTTATCGAACAGAATACTATCCACCTTGCTGAAGTCGACCATCACTTCGCTTCCTTTCAGCAGCACGCCATTGCGAGCCCCGTTGCCGATGCCGGATACGTTGGATACCGGTACACCTATGACGAGCGCCCCCGGACAACCTAATACCAGCACGGTAATTGCCAGCTCGATGTTGTTGGTGAAGATCCAGACGACGAACGCCAAGAGGAGCACCGCCGGCGTGTAGTATTTCGAGAAGCGGTCGATAAAACGCTCGGCAGCTGACTTCGAGTCCTGTGCCTCTTCGACCAGCTCGATGATCTTCCCGAAGGTAGTCTCCTCGCCCACGCGGTCCGCTTGCACACGGATCGTGCCGTTTTCAAGGATCGTTCCCGCGAATACCTTCGAGCCACCCTCTTTTGCAACCGGAGCCGATTCACCTGTAATGCTTGCCTCGTTGATATAGCCTTCGCCACTTAACACGGTGCCATCCACCGGCACCTTTGCTCCGGTCTTAACCAGCAGCATGTCTCCTTTATCCACCTCGTCCACGTCCACTGCCTCGAAGTCGCCGTTCTTCATCTGTTTCAACGCGCTCTCCGGAGCCATCGCCGTTAACTCCTTGATAGCCGACCGGGTCTTGTTCAGCGTTCGTTGCTCGAGGTACCCCCCGAACAGGAAGAGGAAGGTGACGATGGCCGACTCCTCGAAGTTTTGTATCAGGAACGCACCGATCACCGCGATGGTCACCAGCACGTCGATGCTGACCACCTTCACCCGCAGTGCTTGGTAGGCCTGGATAGCAATGGGCAGAACGCCCACCACGGAAGCCACCATCAGTGCTCCGGTGAAAACAGCCTCGTCTCCCGCGGCCCATTTAGCTGTAAAGGCCAACGCTATGAGCAATGCGCTTAGCAGCGTGATGTTGTTTTTATTTCTCAAAATTATTCGTTGCATGTTGTCTCTTTTTCTTGTTTCTGTAGCAAAGGTACCCCGCGGAAAGGAGAATAATCGTCACCTAGGCGACACATGCTTTTACTTTGATAGGAATTAACACAAAATGGTTATCTTTGTATGACTCGGGTTGTTCACTGGGGAGCATCTGCGCAGGGTTCTTTAGTGACGCGATCGGAAAAAATGCCGTCGGTTCGATCAATTACCCTTAATACGATGATGAAAAAATTACTCTCCATAGCGTTGATCGTAAGTTGTTTCGTTGGCTCTGCCGCAGGGCAATCGGTGCAGCCTGTGAAAGAACGTCCAAAAGTGGCGGTTGTCCTCAGCGGCGGATCGGCCAAGGGGTTCGCGCACGTGGGGGCACTGCAGGTATTAGAGGAGGCGGGCATTCCCATCGATATGATTGCCGGCACCAGCATGGGGGCGGTGGTCGGTGGCCTCTACGCGGTGGGGTACACCGCTGATATGATCGACTCGTTGATCAACCTGCAGGATTGGAATTACCTGATGCGGGACCATGTTTCCCGACAAAATCTACCTGCTACCCGGCGTGGAGATAGAAAGAGCCATTTGGTTTCGTTGCCCTACCAGCTGAAGATAAAAGAGCGAAGCGGGCGAGTGAGCCTACCCCCGGGCGTATACGCCGGCCAGAATATCTATAGCCTTTTCCTGAACATGACCATCGGGTACCAGCATGAGATGAATTTCGACGACTTGCCGATCCCCTTCGCTTGCGTGGCGGCCAACGTGCGCACGGGCGAAGAGGTAGTATTTCGTGAAGGAGTGCTGCCTACGGCGATGCGGGCCAGTATGGCCATTCCCGGCATGTTTACTCCTGTAGAAATGGATAGTTTACTACTCATCGACGGGGGAATTATCAACAATTTTCCGGTGGACGTGGCCCGTGAGATGGGCGCGGATATCGTGATTGGCGTGGTCTTCCCGCCCGACGAAAAGGCCATCGAGAAGGCACAGGGGAGCATCACCGAAGTGACCGAACAGATATGGAACTTTATCGGGAACCACAAGAGGGAGCAGAATATAAGAGAGGCCGACCTGCTGATCATGCCCGACCTGTATCCTTACGGGGCGATGGATTTTCAACA
>JAAYTC010000169.1 GCA_012518155.1 Bacteroidales bacterium
GCCAACTCGTTCACTATATACCGCTGATTCTCCGTGGGGTCGTCCACGATGGTATGCAGGGTGGTGACCACGGGCATCCGTAACCGCTTTAGCAGTTGAAGGACGTGAACGCCATCGGTACCGCCGAAGATCCCGAACTCGTGTTGCAGGATTACCGCGTCGTAGTTATTGGAGTTCAGGTATTCGGCCCCGTTGATGTACGAGGCCATCACGTTCTGTTCAACTTCAAACACCACGTCATCGGGATAACCGTAACGGTTCAACCCGTCGTTCATGGCTACTACGGCAGTAGTAACTCCACTCTCCTTCATTCCGTCGTTCAAATCCTTTGTAAACGTGGCTATACCACATTTCCGGGGAGGATAATTCCCTATAAGCGCGATCTTATTCATATATTTGGCAAAAGTTATGGTTTAATCCACCTCCAACCAATCGGGCAGATTATACACAATTAAACATTCTAAACTGATTTGATTTCGTTAAAAATACCCAAACGTTCTTATCGTTTGTTGATTGCCACGGGGGCAATAGGTTTCAGTGTTTCTATTTTTAACGTCGTAATATAACAAAAAAAGCGGATAAAAGCAAACCGAGGTCCGGATTTTTACTTACCTTTGTGTCCTAATATCATACGATATCAACCCAATAAAATAATGTTCGCACGATGAATAAAGATAGACCGGTGCGACTGATCCTTGAAAACGGAATGGTGTTTCAGGGACGGTCTTTTGGGGCCGATAGGGCCGCGTCGGGAGAGGTCGTTTTCAATACAGCGATGGTAGGGTACCCCGAAAGCTTGACAGACCCCTCCTATAAAGGACAGATTTTAACGCTCACATATCCTATAATCGGAAATTACGGAGTTCCCGCACACAGCGAAACAGACGGAGTTTCCGATTTTTTTGAGTCCAACCGTGTACAGGTAAGCGGACTGATCGTGCAGGAGTATTCCGGCGCGTATTCGCACTGGAACGGGAAGAGGAGCTTAGGCGAGTGGCTCGAAGGGGCGGGGGTCCCGGGCATTTATGGCATCGATACACGACGGCTGACCAAGGTGTTGCGCGAGAAGGGTTCCCTCTTGGGAAAGATCGTGGCGGAAGAGGAGGAGGCCGAGCGGGTCCCTTTCGTCGACCCGGCGGCCTCGAACCTGGTGGCTCAAGTAAGCTGCCGCGCGCCGATCGTGTATGGAGCGGGCAGCCGAAAGGTGGTGCTGGTGGATTGCGGCACGAAGCTCCAAATCACGCGAGAGCTCACGGGCTTAGGGGTACAGGTTGTACGAGTACCGTGGGATTACGACTTCAACCAAATCGATTACGACGGGGTGGTGATCTCCAACGGGCCGGGCAATCCGGACTACTGTGGTATTACGGTCGCGCACGTGCGTGAGGCGATGCAGTGGGAGAAGCCGATCTTCGGGATCTGCATGGGGAACCAAATCTTGGCTAAGGCGGCCGGTGCGACCACCTATAAACTGAAGTATGGCCACCGGGGGCATAACCAACCGGTGCGGAGGGTAGGGAGCAACGACTGCTACATCACCTCGCAGAATCATGGTTACGCGGTGGACGAGACAAAGCTGGGAAGCGATTGGGAGCTGTGGTTCATGAACATGAACGATGGCACCAACGAGGGGATTCGGCACAAGAACAAGCCCTTTTTCTCGGTGCAGTTCCATCCCGAGGCGAAGGGGGGGCCGACCGATACACGGTTCTTCTTCGAGGAGTTTTATAAGCAACTCGGCTGATTTGTTGATGTGATAATTTCAAATTTTGCTTGTGCCATGGTTATAGCTCATCGAATGGGTACCCCACGAAATAGCTATATGTCTTATATTTAGCTATACAACCACGATGATAAGATGATTTGTTGATGTGATTAATGGTGTGTGATTTATAATAAACGATGAATAACAGGATAAAGAAAGTCGTTGTGCTGGGTTCCGGTGCGCTCAAAATAGGCGAGGCGGGGGAGTTTGATTACTCCGGTTCGCAAGCGCTCAAGGCACTGCGTGAGGAGGGAGTGGCGACGGTGCTCATCAATCCCAATATCGCCACGGTGCAGACCTCGGAGGGGGTGGCGGATAAGATCTACTTCTTGCCGGTCTCCCCCTTTTTCGTGGAGAAGGTGATCAAGCGGGAGCGGCCGGACGGGGTATTGCTAGCCTTCGGGGGGCAGACCGCGCTGAATTGCGGGGTGAAACTCTACGAATCGGGGGTGTTCGAGAAGTATGATGTGAGCGTGCTGGGTACCCCGGTACAGGCGATCATGGATACCGAGGATAGGGACCTTTTCGTGAAGAAGCTGCAGCAGATTGGCGTGAAGACCATCCAAAGCGAGGCAGTCGCCACCGTGAACCAAGCACTGACGGCCGCGAAGCGGCTGGGGTACCCGGTCATCCTGCGGGCTGCCTACGCGTTGGGAGGGCTCGGATCCGGCTTCTGCGATCACCCCGAGGAGTTGGAAGCGTTGGCAAGCAAGGCGCTCCACTATTCCGATCAACTCCTTGTCGAGAAGTCGCTGAAGGGGTGGAAAGAGATTGAATACGAGGTGGTGCGCGATCGATACGATAACTGCATCACCGTGTGCAACATGGAGAACTTCGACCCGCTGGGGATCCATACCGGCGAGAGCATCGTGGTGGCTCCCTCGCAGACCCTTACTAACAGCGAATACCATAAACTAAGGGAGTTGGCCATCCGGATCGTACGCCACATCGGTATCGTGGGCGAATGCAACGTGCAATATGCCTTCGACCCGGTGTCGGAAGATTACCGGGTGATCGAGGTGAACGCGCGGTTGAGCCGCTCTTCGGCGTTGGCGTCGAAGGCTACCGGATACCCCCTGGCATTCGTCGCCGCCAAGTTGGGCCTCGGGTACGGACTATTCGACCTGAAGAACTCGGTAACCGGCTCCACCAGCGCGTTCTTCGAGCCGGCACTCGACTACGTGGTGGTGAAAATCCCGCGGTGGGACCTCGGGAAGTTCAGCGGCGTCTCCCGGGAGATTGGTTCTTCGATGAAGTCGGTGGGCGAGGTCATGGCAATTGGGCGCACGTTCGAGGAGGCGATCCAGAAAGGACTCCGCATGATCGGGGTGGGGATGCAGGGGTTCGTGGAGAACAAAGAGTTGAAGATCGCTAACGTTGAACAAGCATTGCGAGAGCCTACCGATCAGCGTATTTTCGTTGTCAGCAAGGCATTCAGGGAGGGGTATAGCATCGACCGGATTCACGAGTTGACGAAGATCGACCGCTGGTTTCTGCAGCGGCTGCGAAACATCGTGGATACCGCAGAAGAGCTGGAAGCGCTCCCCCCGAAATCGATTCCCCTGACATCCGCGAACGAAAAATCAGTTGTCGATAATACCCAAGTTGACAATCATCCGGTGAAACTCCTACGAGATGAAGCCAATCCCGTTTTTGATGAATTGCTCCGTCGTGCCAAACAACAAGGGTTCTCCGACCTGCAGGTGGCAAGGGCTCTCCGGAAAGGGGTACCGGGCCCGGTAGAGGAGGCGGCGATACGTGTCTACCGAAAGCAACAGGGCATTCTGCCGGTAGTGAAACAGATCGATACCCTGGCGGCAGAGTATCCCGCGCGGACCAATTACCTCTACCTCACCTATAATGGCACGGAACACGATGTGCGGTACAGGGGCGACCGCCGTTCGGTGATCGTGCTGGGGTCGGGGGCTTATCGAGTAGGGTCATCCGTGGAGTTCGACTGGTGCTCGGTGAACGCGCTCGAAAGCGTGCGGAAAGAGGGGTACCGGTCGGTGATGATTAACTTCAACCCCGAGACGGTATCGACCGATTACGACGTGTGCGACCGCCTCTACTTCGATGAACTGTCGCACGAACGGGTGATGGATATCGTGGAGCTGGAGAACCCACACGGGGTGATTCTCTCCGTGGGGGGACAAATTCCCAATAACTTGGCGGTGGGCCTGCACGAGGAGGGGGTGCCCATCTTGGGGACCTCCGCCAAGAGCATTGATAACGCGGAGGACCGGCATAAGTTCTCATCGATGTTGGACCGGCTTGCAATCGATCAGCCCCGCTGGAAAGAGATGAGCCGGATGGAGGATATTCACGGCTTTGCTAACGAGGTGGGTTTCCCGTTACTGGTGCGGCCCTCCTACGTGCTATCGGGCGCGGCGATGAATGTCTGCTCCAACCAAGATGAGCTCGAGCGGTTCCTGACGCTGGCCACCGAGGTGTCGAGCGAGTACCCGGTAGTGGTTTCGGAGTTTATCGAAGAGGCGAAAGAGATCGAGATGGACGCGGTGGCGCGGGACGGTGAGTTGCTGGTCTACGCGCTCTCGGAACACGTGGAGTTCGCCGGGGTACACTCGGGCGATGCCACCATCCAGTTCCCGCCACAGAAAATATACGTGCAGACCGTGCGCCGCATCAAACAGGTTACCCGTGAGATTGCCCGCGCGTTGAATATCTCCGGGCCGTTTAATATCCAGTTCTTGGCAAAGGAGAACGATATCAAGGTGATCGAGTGCAACCTCCGGGCCTCTCGGTCGCTTCCGTTCGCTTCTAAGGTGTTGAAAATAAATTTCGTGGAGCTGGCTACGAAAGTGATGCTTCAAGTTCCGGTAGAGAAGCCCGAGAAGTCCGCCTTCGACTTGGACTACGTGGGTATCAAGGCTCCCCAGTTCTCTTTTACTCGTCTGCAGAAGGCGGATCCCGTGCTGGGAGTCGATATGGCTTCGACGGGAGAAGTGGGGGCGCTGGGGATCCATTTCGACGATGCCCTGCTGACCGCGATGTTGGCGGTGGGACATCGCGTACCGGAGAAGCACGTCATGGTGTCGTCCGGAGGTACTCGGTCGAAGGTCACCCTGCTGGACGCTTGTCAGCTGCTGCAACGGCACGGCTACCTCCTGTACGCCACCCGGGGGACGCACCGCTTCTTGGAAGAGAACGGGGTAGAGAGCACCCACGTGGTGTGGCCCGATGAGGAGGGCGAGCCGAGGGTGGACCGGATGATCGCGGAGAGGAAGTTCGACCTGATTATCAACATCCCCAAGAACCTCACCGAGCGGGAGCTTACCAACGGCTATAAAATACGACGTGGGGCGATCGACCATAACATCCCGCTGATTACCAACGCGCGGCTGGCGAGTGCTTTTATTAAAGCCTTCTGCCGGATTGGTGTAGAGGATATCGCCATCAAGCACTGGGGCGAGTTCAATTAGCCGAGGCGCGGGATTATATGTCTAAAAAAGCTATCTTCGCGGGGATAATTCATTGGATGCATCAATCGGTTGGCTTCACGGGGCCACGAAATATAAACGGTCGGGAACTAATAACCGCCAATAGATAAAAGAATACAATTAGAATAACAGATAGAGTTACAACGAGAATGGACAAATCAATCAAGAAAGTCGTTTTACTGGGTTCCGGCGCCCTCAAGATCGGACAGGCGGGGGAGTTTGATTACTCCGGTTCGCA
>JAAYTC010000170.1 GCA_012518155.1 Bacteroidales bacterium
AGTTGATTTTCGATCGCCTCATTCACGCTTTTATAGCAGGACGTCCCCACGGCACCCAATAAAGCAGCTCCTTTACAGGCGAGTTCACTAGATTCGAGAAGTAAAAATCGTTTATTAATAATATTCGCTTTAATGTTTAGCCACAATCGGCTTCTTGCTCCTCCACCGGAAGGAATAATAAAGGTTGCTTTATTTTCGGGATCCAACTCAGTTAAGAGGTCCCGTAGACTTAAACCAGTCGATTCGAGGATTGCTCTCACGTAATGCGCGTGTACATGCCCTTCTTTTCGTTGGAGAAAACCTTCGGGCCACTTATACTCGTTTGCACAAGGTTTCGCCCTCAATCCATCGCATCCGGGTTCAATTTTATCCGCGAGCTCAAGCAGTTCCAACATGGAATAGCTTGAGGCAAAATTAATTTGATACCATTCTAAGGCCTTAGCCCCATTCGCGTCAAATGCCATTTGGAAGTAATGGTCATCATCCAAACCCGGGGCAATGTTTACTCCAACGCGAGGATGATACCCCTTCGTATAATTCACACAAGCCAAGACAGTTCCCGTGGATTCGCTGATACTGTTTGAGCACGGTAAACCCGCTCCTATTGCAACCATGTGATGATCTAATCCACCTGAGAATAAAAGCGATTTTTTTGATAAACCCGACAATTTAGCACCTTCTCCGGTTATTTTTCCGATCAAAGATCCTGTATTTAATGGCTTTGAAAGAAGTGATTCATCAATCATAAAGATATCGAGTGCACTCTTCCACCATCTACGGCTTGGCACGTCAAGGAGCCCCGTCATAGAAGAGGTGCTAAAGTCGCTTATTTTATGTCCAGTAAGAGAAAAAACTAAATAGTCAGAAATTGACAAGATATGCTTAACTCTCTCCCATCTTCTCGGTTCCTTTTTCCTAACCTCTTCTATTTTGGCAATCATCGATTGAATCCCAGGTTTGATCCCCAAACCACTACTCATCAAGAAATCGCTTCTTTCATTTAATTCCATCAATGCTTCGGAAGGCCCGGGCACTCGCTCATCGGACCACAATATAATGGGAGTCAATGGCTTTCCTGCCTTGTTTAACAAAACAAAGCTATTGGCTTGCGATGAGTAAGAAATAGCATTTATGTTATCGGGATGAAGTTTAGCCTGTTTCAGTGCCTCACCGATACATGCGCGAAGCGTCTTCCAGAACACGGGTATTTCCACTTCACACACGGCACCATCACTATTTTTCAGTAATGCTCGACGTCCTAAGCCATGAAGCTTTCCATGTTCATCGAACAACCCGACTTTAAAGTAGCTTGTGCCTAAATCTATTCCAAGAAAAAATCTCATTGCCCTAATTCCCTTAATAATTCTGCCGTTCTCTTCACCAGTATATCTCCACTCCTGTAGTCAAAAAAAGAATTACCGGCTTCATAGAACCCTTTATCTACCGCCTCTTTGGTCGTGATATACCCTTGCAGCTCTCCATTGGCATACGTGATCAGCGAAATATTTTCAAACTGTTCTTTTAGTTCCAATCCAAACTCCACGAAAACTTCACCCGGCCACGCTATAAACGCCCAGTCTCCAATTTTTACAATTTGAATTTCAGCGGGCACACAGTTACGATAAGCATCTTCCAAAGAGCCTGATTGACTTTTCTTTGACAAGAACAGGAGCTCTTCAGCTCCGAACCAGTTCACTTCAGCCGTGCGAATCGCCTTTGGATCAGAAGAGTGTTCTTTAAGATACTTGAAGTGTTCTGTTGTTTCATCACGATGTTTTTTGGCCCACTCTACATGAGGAAATTGCCTCTTTATTAAGTCAGTAAAAACCTGTAGTGTAGAAATCACCGAG
>JAAYTC010000001.1 GCA_012518155.1 Bacteroidales bacterium
GAAAATACCATTCTTCCATTTTGGGGAGAAAAATTAACTTGGAAGAACGGAAAATTGTATTGAAAGAAATATTACGCGAGGGTGATCGCGCTGTCCAAATAAACATCTTGGATGGCGCGGATCAACTCGACCCCCTCCTCCATCGGTTTTTGGAAGGCCTTGCGCCCGGCTATAAGCCCTATTCCCCCGGCCCGTTTGTTCACGACGGCGGTATAAACCGCTTCAGACAGGTCGGTCTCGCCACGCGATTCTCCTCCTGAATTGATCAACCCGATCCGGCCCATATAACCATTGATCACTTGATAACGGCATAGATCAATCGGGTGATCGGAACTGAGCCGATCGTACATGCCGGGATTTGTCTTCCCGAAACCAATCGCTTTGAATCCCCCGTTGTTGGTGGGCAGTTTCTGCTTGATGATATCGGCCTTGATTGTCACACCGAGATGATCGGCCTGCCCCGTGAGGTCGGCCGCGTTATGATAGTCTACCCCATCCTTTTTGAAATCGTTGTTGCGTAGGTAACACCACAAGATGGTGCCCATCCCCAGTTCGTGCGCGTACTCGAACGCCTCAGCCACCTCCACTATTTGACGGCGGCTCTCTTCCGACCCGAAGTAGATGGTAGCACCCACGGCAGCGGCACCCATGTTCCACGCCTCCTCGACGGAGCCAAAAAGCACTTGGTTATAAGAGTTGGGATAGGTGAGCAGCTCGTTGTGATTGAGTTTTACCACGAAGGGAATTTTATGGGCATATTTTCTAGCTACAGACGCCAACACGCCAAACGTGGATGCCACCGCATTGCACTCCGCTTCGATGGCCAGTTTAACGATATTCTCCGGATCGAAATATTGTGGATTAGGAGCAAACGAGGCCCCAGCGGTATGCTCGATCCCCTGATCCACCGGTAGGATCGATAAATAACCGGTATTCGCTAAACGTCCATGAGCAAATAGCCGCTGTAGGTTGTTCAACGTCGGAATATTCCGGTCGGAGTCGATCCACAACCTATCAATTACATCGGGTCCCGTGGTATGAATCAACGATTTGTCGACTGTCTTGCTCTCGTGATTCAAGAGGTATTCACTCTGATCTCCTAAAAGTTGTGTGATTGTAGAGTTTGCCATAATTTGTACAAGTTTAATGGTGTAGTAATGAATAAATAACGATTACTCTATATATCGAACAAATTGGATGGCAATTGGTTCGATTACACGACCCCCTGCGCCATCATGGCGTTGGCTACCTTTATGAAACCGGCAATATTGGCTCCTTTCACGTAGTTGATATAGTCGCCATTTTTACCGTGAGTCACACACTGCTCGTGAATATCGCTCATGATCTGGTGCAACCACTTGTCCACCTCCTCGTTGCTCCAGGAAATATGCATCGCGTTCTGCGTCATCTCCAAACCAGAACAGGCCACGCCGCCCGCGTTGACCGCCTTGCCGGGTCCAAACAACATTTCATTTTCCAAGAAATAATCCACTGCCTCGGCGGTACATCCCATGTTGGAAACCTCCGCCACGAGGATGGCCCCGTTGGCCTTTAACTGTTTGGCATCTTCCAAGTTCAACTCGTTCTGGATGGCACATGGTAACGCGATATCTACTTTCAGCTCCCATGGTTTCTTACCGGGATAAAACACCACCTCTGGAAATTCTTCGGCATAGGGAGCTACCACGTCGTTCCCCGAATCGCGCAACTCCAACATATAAGCGATCTTTTCAGGGGTGTTGATCCCCGTTTCGTCGTAAATATAACCATCGGGACCAGAGATGGCCACTACTTTCGCGCCTAATTCTGTCGCCTTTGTCACCGCGCCCCACGCCACGTTTCCGAAGCCGGAGACCGCTACCGTTTTTCCTTTCAAGTCGATCCCATGCGCGGCGCACATCTTCTCCACGAAGTAAAGCGCGCCAAAGCCGGTCGCTTCAGGACGTAAACGGGAACCACCGAACGATAAACCTTTTCCGGTGAAGGTTCCCGTGTGGGCACGGGCCAATTTCTTGTACATGCCAAACATGTACCCCACCTCGCGGGCACCCACCCCTATGTCCCCAGCGGGCACATCGGTATCGGGGCCTAAATCACGCCATAGCTCGGTAACGAATGCTTGGCAAAAGCGCATGATCTCCGACTGAGAACGCCCCTTGGGTGAGAAATCCGACCCGCCCTTTCCACCGCCCATGGGGAGCGTGGTAAGCGCGTTTTTAAACGTTTGCTCGAAACCTAAAAATTTGAGGGACGAGAGCGAAACAGAAGGGTGGAAACGAATCCCCCCCTTGTAAGGGCCAATGGCCCCGTTGAACTGTACACGGTAACCAATATTCACATGCACTTGTCCATTATCATCGGTCCAAGGTACTCGAAACGTGAAAATCCGATCGGGTTCCACGATACGTTCCACGATCGCGGCTTTTTCAAACTCGGGATGACGGTTATACACCTCTTCGATTGAAGTCAATACCTCTCTTACTGCTTGCAGGTACTCCGACTCGCCCGGATGTCTCATCTCGAGCTTTGTCATAATGTCGTTCACTTTCATACGATTAAAATCTAGACAGAACGAGTTATGTTTGAAACAATGGATATCTTGATGTTCAACATTGCCTCATAACTCGCCTTGATGCTTGTTTTATGCGTTTATTAATTTATAGTATGTTGTCTGCAAGAATAACATGTACTCTTTTTGCAGTTGTTTCATGCTGAAATGAACTTTATAGTGATTCAAAACGGCAAAGATAAAGAATATTTCACAATAATCGGGCTATAATCTTTCTTTTTCATCTAAATCCCACCTCTTTCCTTGCATTTCGTCACTAAACACTATTCATCGATGATTTTCAGTTCGTAAAGCTGCAGTTCTACGTGATAACGAAATAGCCAGAAAGAAAGTTTCGAGTTTTAACATATAAATGTTACTTTTGTGAGGCAGCATGTTGGGTATTGACCCGGCAGTTTAACGCGGCGGTATGGTTGAATGCAATTAGTGAAAGTAAGCAGGTAAAATGGCAAAAAATAAATTGGCTAAGTTCGCGGATATGGCCTCTTATAGCAACGTGTTCCAATACGATTACGAGCAACTAAAAGAGAAGGGATTCCCATTGAAAGGAAAATGGCACACCCATTTTGGCAACGATAACGCTATCATACTTGAACTGGGATGTGGTAAAGGGGAGTATACCGTTGGCCTGGCTAAAAAGTTCCCGCGTAAAAACTTTATCGGGATGGATATAAAAGGGGCTCGTATGTGGACCGGGGCCACCCAAGCACTTGACGAGGAGATCAACAACGCGGCGTTCGTAAGGACACACGTGGAGCTTCTTCGCCATTTTTTCGAGGAAAACGAAGTTTCGGAAATATGGATCACATTTCCTGACCCGCAAATGAAAAAGGTAAACAAACGACTTACCTCTACACGCTTCATGAAAGAGTATGGCCGGGTGTTGAAAGAGGGTGGTATCGTGCACTTGAAAACCGACAGTAATTTCCTCTACCGGTATACCCAAGAGATGATCCTTGAAAACCGCCTTGAAGTTTTGTTCGAAACTGACGATCTTTACGGGTCTAACCTGGAGGACGAAATACTCGGCATCCAAACTTTTTATGAACAACAATGGCGCGAACGAGGTTTTAGTATCAAATACACACGTTTTATATGTCCGAAAAACTGGAATTGGGTGGAACCCGACGTCGAAATTGAAAAAGACGACTATCGCAGCTTCGGGCGCAATGCGAGAGTATAATCAACAATTATCAAATCAAACTATGGCAATTTATCCACAACTCATTATAGATGCACTGAAAAACGTGCGATACCCTGGAACGGGGCAAGACATCGTGTCGGCCGGGATGGTAGCCGACGACATCCGAATTGAGGGGATGAAAGTGAGCTTCTCGCTCGTCACTGAAAGGACGAACGATCCGTTTATCCGTTCGCTGGTTAAAATGGCCGAACAGGCCGTGCTAACATACGCCGATAAAGATATCGATATCGTTGGAAACATCTCCGTGAAATCGAAACAACCTCCTCGCCCCGAGTTGCCGCAATTATTACCCGGGGTGAAAAATATAATCGCGGTGGCGTCGGGAAAAGGGGGGGTCGGAAAAAGCACGGTCTGCACCAACCTGGCCGTGGCACTCGCGAACAAGGGCTACAAGGTGGGACTCCTGGATGCTGATATCTTTGGCCCTTCGGTACCCAAAATGTTGGGTGTTGAAGAAGCGGCCCCCGCCGTCGAAAAAAAGGAAGGCCGCGAGCTGATTGTACCGATTGAGAATCATGGAGTAAAAATGCTTTCCATCGGTTTCTTCGTGAAAAAAGAAGACGCCGTGGTGTGGCGCGGCGCGATGGCGAGCAACGCCATAAAACAGCTGATCGGTGATGCCGACTGGGGAGAGTTGGACTACTTCTTGATCGATTTTCCCCCGGGTACAAGTGATATCCACCTCACGCTGGTGCAGACCATCCCTATCACCGGTGCCGTGATCGTGAGTACCCCTCAAGAGGTGGCACTGGCAGATGCTCGCAAGGGAATTAGCATGTTCGCCGGCGATAAAGTAAATGTGCCCATCTTGGGATTGGTGGAGAACATGGCATGGTTTACCCCGGCTGAGCTTCCCGAAAACAGGTATTACATCTTTGGAAAGGACGGGGGAAAACAGTTGGCCGAGGAGTTGGGACATTCGCTCCTGGGACAGATTCCTATCGTGCAAAGCATTCGAGAAGGAGGGGACGACGGAACACCGGTGGCTCTCTCTGAAAACAGCATCACCGGGATGGCATTTTCGACGTTGGCCGAGCAAGTGGTCGATGCCGTTGAGAAGCGAAACCGAGATTTGCCAAGGACAGGGGTAGTGGAAATTACGCGGAGATAACAACAAGGAGGAGAACAATGACACATCCGTTTCACGACTTTCTGTTTTGCCCCAAATGTGGCTCGAGTCGCTTCCGGGAGAACAACGAGAAATCAAAAAAATGCAGCGACTGTGGATTCACCTATTACTTCAACTCGTCGACCGCGGTGGTGGCGGTCATCGAAAACAACAAAGAAGAAGTATTGGTGGCCCGTCGCGCTAAAGATCCCGCGAAGGGTACACTGGATCTACCGGGCGGATTCGTGGATACGTTCGAAACCGCCGAAGAAGCAATGGAGCGAGAAGTTATGGAAGAAACGGGCTTATCGATATTTTCGTCGCGATACCTGTTCTCGATTCCAAATATTTATCTATATTCGGGATTTGAAGTGCACACCGTTGATCTCTTCTTTCAATGCAAGATTGACGATTTCAGCGGACTTAAAGCACAGGATGATGTATCGGAACTACTATTTATCAGGAGGGAGGAGCTTGAACCTGCCGATTTCGGGCTGATATCGATTCAAAAAGCGATCAAAAAAATAGTCTCAGACACTGAAAACAATATAACCATATGAAGAAAGTCATTTTGTTCTTTGCCATCACCCTAGCAGTACAGTCTTCCATGGCACAAAGGACGGCGTATCACGAGCAACCTGAAAAGTTGTTCAATCAGGGAAAAGAGATGTTCCTGGAGGGGAACTACACGGGTGCACAAGATATGCTGCAAAAATTCGTGGCCGAGAGTACCGACGACCTCCTCAAGGAGGAGGCTAACTACATGTCGGCCGTCGCTTCGTTCCGCCTCGGCAATGAAAACAGTGGAGATATATTCAAAGCATTTCTCAACGCCTATCCGGAGACACTTCACCGGCACGAACTCAACTTTTTGATCGGCTCGTTCCATTTCGATAAAAAGGAGTGGGAAGAGGCGCACTTCTGGTTCAACTTGTCGGACCTCGACTACCTGAATTTGGGTGAACAGGAAGATTACAGCTTCCGGAGCGGGTACATTCAGATGCAGTTGGGAAACACCGACGAGGCTACCCGCTATTTCGGGTTATTATCACGAAACAGCGTAAAATACAGAGACGCGGCCGATTTTTACTTGGGCTATATCGATTACTCTCATCAGAATTACAACGCGGCATTGGAACGATTCGAACGGCTACGGTCACATCCCGAATACCAGGAAGAGATCGCTTTTTACACGGCACAAGCGGCTTTCTTCGACGGGAGAATCGATGAGGCGATCCGCCTTTCGGAGAACTTTACCCAACGCTATCCCACGAGCGAACACCAAACCGAGATGCATCGCGTGCTTGGGAACAGCTACTACCGCTTGGGACAACCTTCAAGAGCTATTCCCTATTACGAATATTATATCACTACTATCGACCGGCCGCTGCGAGGGGATGCTTATTTCTTGGGGCTCTCCTACTTCGAATCGGGAAGATACAACGACGCGGTAGCGATGTTCCAACAGGCAGTGGGAGAATCGGACGAACTGACGCAAAATGCGCAACTGCACCTGGGACAGACTTACCTGCGGCTGAACCAAAAACAACCGGCACAGATGGCATTCGAAGCCGCTTCTCGGGATAATTTCAATCCCCAAGTACGGGAAACAGCCATGTTTAACTACGCGCTGCTGGCGCACGAGACCAACTTCTCGGTATTCAGTGAATCGATTACCCTTTTCGAGAACTTCCTCCGGGAATTTCCTAATTCACAGTATACCGATCAGGTGAACGACATTTTAGCGGAGACTTTCCTAACAACCAAGGATTATCAGGCAGCACTGAACGCGATCAACCGCATCAACCAACCGGGGCGGCGCGTGCTGGAAGCAAAACAGATGGTGCTTTTCCAACTGGGCGCGCAGGAGTTTATCAATGCCAACATGAATCAAGCGGTACAGCACTTCAATAATAGCATCGGCATGGGAAACTACAACGCGGATGCGCGCAACAGCGCGTACTATTGGAGGGGAGAGAGCTACTACAGGATGGGAAATTACACGAATGCCGCGAACGATTTTCGACAATTCACGCAGAATGCCTCCGCGTCCGACGCGAATTATTCCCTCGGATGGTATAACCTGGGGTACTCGCTTTTTAAACAACAACAATACGGACAAGCAGTTACTGCCTTCCAACGATTCGTTTCGTCTGAAAACAACCGGTCTCGCCCCGAATACGCCGATGCACTGAACCGGGTGGGCGATAGTTATTACTTTAACCGGAACTTTAACGAAGCGGAACGATTTTACGGGCAGGCAGCCGACGCGAACCCCTCGACGGCCGATTACGCGGCATTCCAACGAGCGTTCGTGCTGGGATTACAGCATAACTACCAAGGAAAAATTGCCGCGCTCGACAACCTGATGCAGCGATATCCTAACTCGCAATATTTCGACGACGCTCTTTACGAGAAAAGCCGTGCGCTCACGATGCTCAACCGAGAACAAGAAGCCATCGCGGTGCTGCAGCGACTGGTGACCGATTTCTCGCGGAGCCCGCTGGCCAGTCAAGGAGGGGTTCAACTGGGACAGCTCTACTATAATATTGGCAACTACCAACAGAGCATCGCGGCGTATAAAGGGGTAATCGCCAATTTCCCCGGATCGGACGATGCGCGTAACGCGCTGGTATCGCTGGAGACTGTATACCGTGATATGAACGATGTGGACGCGTACGTGCAGTATGCTAACTCGCTTCCGGGTGGTATCCGTATCACCCCCTCGAGACAAGATTCGCTGAACTACCTGGCCGCGGAGAGCGTTTACATGCGAGGTAATCGTGCCGACGCGCAGGCCGCCATGACGCGCTACCTCCAATCCTACCCCAACGGCGCGTATAGCAGTGATGCTAATTATTACCTCGGCTTGCTCGCGGACGAAAGGGGTGAGAAACAATTGGCAATGAACCACTTTCGCAAGGTGATTGATGCAAGCAGCGTGAAGTTTTTAGATAACGCGCTGATATACACCTCACAAAATGAATTTGAAAATGGGAACTACCGGCAAGCTTTGGCAGACTATTCCCGGCTGGCTAACTCCGCCCGCAACGCGACCAACCGGCAAGTGGGACAAATAGGAATGGTACGATCACACTTTCGATTGAGCGGTTATCACGAAACGGCAC
>JAAYTC010000019.1 GCA_012518155.1 Bacteroidales bacterium
CTACCCTATCACGATATGGGCACGAAGAAGTATGAACAGATGGGGATGGATTACCGACTAAAGGGGGTGGCACCGCTCACCGACGAACGGCTGCAAAACGCGCGTACGATCTTTAAAAAGGCAGGGTTAAGATTGTAACCCCTGTTCATGATTCGACGCCCATTCTTGCTTTTTCCGGCACCCCACCTCCGTTAAGATTGTAATGCCCTGTTCCTGAATCTTCATAAACTGTTCAAAATCTTTATAGGCTGTTTCGGAATCTAAATAGGCTGTTTCGGAATCTAATCACTAAAATCTGCTGGATAGGTCAACAAAAACCATGCTTTACCGTTCATTGTAAGTGGAGTGTTTATCGCGAAATGATTCCACACGGAAACAATTAAGGTGTTAATTAAAAATGAACAGGTATGATATACCTATACGTGATTTTATTGCTGGTAGCCGCGGAGATGCTTTTCTTGCTCCTGGCTAGAAGGAGTGGGTTCGTGGAAGTGAAGTACGATTGGATTGGTGATGGTGCATGGCGTGGATACGATTATGACAATGGGACATCGCACTTTTCTGAGAAAACCACTGCTAAAAAGAGAGAAGCTGCATTTTTACCAGGTGATGACGAACGAACTGAGGTTGGATGAACGATTGGTATCGATCGTATACACGGTTATACAATTGGGTATTTCAGCGCTGCTTATCGCGTTTTACCCGACAATGGGAAAAATGATTTTTTGGATTATGTTGGTCGTGTTGGTATTGGCATATCTGGTTAAATTCAGGTTGCTGAAGGTGGTGAAACACCTGGAAAGATAAAGAGCGGAAGACGGGACTCGAACCCGCGACCCCGACCTTGGCAAGGTCGTGCTCTACCAACTGAGCTACTTCCGCAATAATTTCTAAAACCGCCTTGCCAAGGTCGCTTCCATTCCTTTCTTGGGGCAAGGTCGTGCTCTACCAACTGAGCTACTTCCGCAAACCGATTGCTACTTCCGCAATATTTTCTAAAAACCCCTTGACAAAAGCATATGTGGCGCATCGGTTCTGGATTTGGATGTGCAAAGATACTTTTTTGTTTCGTCATCACAAAATTTCCGACAACAAATTCTATCGGCTATTCCCGAATAAATCACAAATTTGCTCCAAGTATCGAGCATCCACTTCGTCGAACGTGTTTAGCTGCTCGCTATCCACATCGAGTACGGCTATGATTTTGCCGCTTCGCTTTACCGGTACCACGATCTCCGACCGGGAAAGGGAACTGCACGCGATATGCCCCGGAAATTGATCCACGTCGGCCACTAAAACAGTACGACCTTCCTTCCAAGCCGTGCCACACACGCCCTTGCCATAGGAAATGCGTGTACAGGCAATAGGCCCTTGAAAAGGGCCAAGGAGTAATTGATGGTCGGATACGCGATAAAAACCCACCCAGAAAAAATCGAACGTCTCCTTGAGGGCCGACGCGACATTGGCCATATTCGCGATCAGGTCGGGCTCCCCATCCATCAACGAACGAAGCTGGGGATAGAGGGATCTATATTTGTCCTCCTTGGCGGTACCTTCAATTTTTATCTCTTCAGCCATAAGCATACTATCTAAAAAATCGCGCTACCCAAGTGAGTAGCGCGATTTTATAAAATTTATTATCATATAGAATGAAAAAATCGCACAAAGGTCCGTCCGGATTTATTGTGCTTGTTCTTGCGCGTCGCGTATCATCTTCGCGTTGGGAAGAATAAATACTTCTACGCGACGATTCTCTGAGCGACCGGCAGCGGTGCTATTATCCGCGACGGGTTGAGTAGAACCATAGCCTTGCGACTCCATCCGTAGTCCGGGTATTCCTTTTGATACAAGATAATTGTACACCGATTCGGCACGACGCTCCGACAAGGGGTTGTTGATGGCGTCACTACCTGTACTGTCGGTGTGCCCATAAATCTTCACGTCGGTGTCGGGGTTGTTCAGAAGCGAAGTGGCAAACTTATCGAGTGAAGCACGTGAGGCCGTGTTGAGTGTGCTTGAATTGGTCGCGAAAAGAATCCCTGATTCAAAGGTAACCTTGATGGCTTCTCCTTCGTTCACCTTCTCAACTTGAGCACCTTCAATCTGCTCCAATTCGGCAGCTTGCTTGTCCATCCTGTTTCCAATGATAGCCCCGGCAGTACCGCCTAAAACAGCACCAATACCAGCACCAATAGCTGCACCTCGGCCGCCTCCGGCGATAGCTCCTACTCCTGCCCCAACCGCGGCACCGCCTCCGGCACCGATGGCACCGCCACGCACCGCTTGCGTTGTACCGCAGCTAGATAATACCATTGCACCGCTCAAAAGAACGATGGCAAATAATTTTGAAAATTGTTTCATAGTTAATTTTTGTTTTGAATAATTATTAATGTTGTTAAGGGTTTCTTTAAAGTTACTCGAACAAGTTGAGCGTGTCGCAATATGCCAATTCTCCGGCCACGATGGCTTCAATTTGTTCATCGGTATATTCCCTGATGGCGTCTTCGCGAGCGTTTTCGAAGATATATTCTAACAACTCATCTTCATCAATCTCAATCTCGGTATCGTCGTTCTCGTCAAGAAAACCTTTCTCTTCGTAAAACTCGTAGATCAAGTCGACAATGTAATTGATTTCGTCGTCTGAAAACTCGCCTTGCATCTCCTTCGGGAGATTCTCCTGAATGAACTTCAGGGAGTCATCCTCGTCGTACTCAAGTACTTTCTTTTCTTCGCTCATAATTTAACATTTTTGGCGTTTATACTTCTAAAACAATTTATAAATAAATAAGTTCATCTAAATTTTCCGCGTTTTACCGTTTGTAGTTGCGTTTCGCGTTCTGTTTTGCTTGCTCGCGCGCCTGCTTTTCTTGCATCTTTTGTGCTTCCGCGAGACGTGCCATGAAACCTGACTTTTTCTTGGGTTTCTTTTTGTTGGCCTCGAGCCTTGCCAAAATTTTATCTTCGTCGATAACTTGCTTCATAACCAAGGTAATAACCACGGTAATGAGGGTCGACAGGAAGTAGTAGTAGTTGAGCCCGGCAGGATATGAGTTGAGGAAGAAGAACATGAAAACACTCATGAAGATGGGCATGTACTTCATGCCAGGCATCGTCTGCTGTCCGGTGTCGGTCATCGACATGTTGTAACGGGTATACACCACGTTCACGGTGGTCATGAGCAGACAGAAAATACTTATGTGGTTACCCAGGAATCGGCTAATTAACGGAATATTGCCGCTCCAAGAGATCAACGAGTCGTAGGTAGAGAGGTCGTCGGCCCATAGGAAAGCTTGCTGACGCAGTTCGATAGCCGACGGGAAAAAGAAGAAGAGGGCTAGCAACACGGGCATCTGGATTAACATGGGGAGACAACCGCTCATGGGGTTCACTCCCGCCTTGTTATAGAGCTCCATGGTGGCTTGCTGGCGCTTCATCATCATATCTTGCTCCTGACCGGGATATTTCTTTTCAAGTTCCTGAATCTGGGGACGAAGTACGCGCATCCGTGCCGACGACATGAACGATTTATAGGTGAGGGGCAGTGTCACCGCTTTAACAAACAGGGTAAGGATAAGGATAATGAGCCCCATGCCCCAATCGAGCGATAAGAAGAAATTGAAGATGGGAATCACGAACCATTTATTAACCCAGCTTAGCCAGCGGTAACCCAAGTAAACGTTCTCCTGCAGGTTTAGCTTATCCCCGTTGGCAAGCCCTTCGTCGTATGCCTTGAGGGTATTGTAATGCACCGGGCCAAAATAGTAGTTAAAGCTCGCGGTAATAAGGTCGCTATCGACACTCAGGGTGACGGGTGCCCACGCTTCTGCCTTATACAATTTCAGATAGTCGGAGTCGCTCAGCACCTCTGAAGTAAGCAGCGTGTTGCTGAACGGTTGATCACCAATAATAATCGCCGTGAAGTATTGGTCTTTGAAAGAGAACCATTTGATCGGCTCCGTGAGTTCTTTCCGGTCGTTTTTCGACTCGCTCATCTTCTGCACATCTTGGCGATCGTATTTATAGTGTACCCGCGAGAACCGATTCTCGAACATACGCCCTTTTTCCTGTTGGCGAATCTTCTGCTCCCAATTGAGCCTAAAATTGGTCAAACTCTCGGGATGAAGCCCTTTTTGCATACCCACCACCTGGATATCGAAACTCATCATATACTCGTCAGCAGGTAAGGTGTAAATGAAGTCGATATACTGCTGGGGAGTGTATTCCAAACGCATGGTCACACTCTGCCCGTCGGCACTCCGTATGGGCGTGAAGAGCTCATTCTCGGTGGAGAGGTGCACGCTGTGACGATTAAAGAGATC
>JAAYTC010000171.1 GCA_012518155.1 Bacteroidales bacterium
AGATTCACGTGCCCGTGTACAGTGATTATTTCCGCGATACTTTTAGCGGCCGTTGCCAGCGTATCATCTGCCTTGGCGAACGCGTTCAGCATCGTTAGGTCGCTGTAAATATCACGTAATCGTTCGTTATTGATCACCAGCAAAGCATCCACGTTTTTCGCGATCTCCTCCACTCCTTTCAAGGCTTGAACGATCTTTCGAGATCCCTCGAACACGAAAGGAATGGTGACGATTCCCACCGTGAGAATTCCCATCTCTTTAGCCACTCGTGCCACCACGGGAGCAGCACCTGTTCCGGTTCCACCTCCCATCCCTGCCGTGATAAACACCATGCGGGTACCATCATTCAGCAGGTCCTCGATCAAACCAACACTCTCTTCCGCGGCTTTTCGCGCTATCTCGGGTTTGTTCCCTGCACCCAACCCCCCCGTGGTATTTTCGCCCAGCTGCACCTTCACCGGTACCGGTGATTTCATCAGTGCCTGGTTATCCGTGTTACACAGGGCAAATGATACGTCATGGATACCGCCCTCGTACATGTGGTTTACCGCGTTTCCGCCTCCACCGCCCACGCCAATCACTTTTATTATAGCGTCCGTGTGGCTCTCTATCTGAAAATCCAGTATCTCGTCATCCATAGGTTCCATGATTTTAACTATTCGTCGTCATCCGAAAACATGTTGCCAAAAAAATCCTCCACGTTCGAGAAAAATCCACCGCCCTCTTTCGTGTTTCTCTGTTTTTTCGTTTTCGTACTTTCCTTCTTTTTTTCTTTCGATCGGCCCAAACGAGAGGCAGTGGCAGCTTGCTCCTCCTTGTCAAGCTCATCTTGTTCGTTCCGTTCAACTACCTGCAACTCGCAATTTTCCTGACCCAACAGGAGCATACCCAGCACTCGTGTATAAGCGGGATCATTCACGAGCTCGGGAGAATTATTGATAAAAGTTTTCTTCGCGACAGCTCTTCGCACCGGCATTTTAAGTTCGCGATTGAGGTACGCTTCCATATTCTTAAGCTGCGATGCGCCTCCCGTGATAATCAACCCCGCTCCCAGCTTATCTTCAAAGCCGGAAAGCCGTATCTGCTCCTTGAGGTTGGCAACAATTTCGTCGAGCCTCATCGCGATTACTCGGTTTAGCTGCGAAAGGTCAACATCCGGTTTCGAAGAGAAGGGAGAGGCAAAGAATGAACTCTCTTGATTTTCAAAAGCCTTACCAAACTTTATCTTTAGTTGCTCGGCGTCGCTCTCCGTAAAATTCAATGCACAAATATCTTTCGTGATATTTTTTCCTCCAAATGGAATTACTACCATTCCGCGTAAGATACCACTTTTATATATCGATAAGGTGGTGGTTCCCGCCCCAAAATCCACGAAGGCGCATCCCAACTCTTTCTCCTCATCGCTTAATGCCACCGCGGCGGCGGCTAGCCCCCCCACGATGTAGTCCGCGATGGGCAACTCTGCTTTACCGGTAACACTTTTCTCCACGTTTCCCATCAAGTTGGGCCGTCCCGTGATTAACCTGAAGCTTGCCTCCAGCCTCGATCCTGTTACTCCAACCGGGTTTCGCTCCGGTTTATTATCGATATAATATTCGGCATCGGCCACTTTATATGCCCGGGTCAATTCCGGGGTATATTTTTCGGCAGATGCTCGTAAACGATTTACCGCATCATCCGAGACGATTCCCCCCGGGGAGAGCTCGATTGCTTCACGGAACTCCAACGTGCGAAGTGATTGTCCTCCTAGGGAGACATATATTTTCCCGATTTTACGGCCCAAGCTATTTTCGAGCATCGTGATAAGCTTTCTCACGTTAGCACCGGTCTCTTCGATATTGTATACCATTCCTCGTCGGATGCTGTTTTTGGAAGGGATAGATCCATTTGCAAGAATCGAAATAACATTGTTTTCGTTCTTACGCCCCACTACACCCTTGATCGAGGAACTTCCTAGATCGATAGCAGCTATAAATCCTGATTGCGTCATATATAATTGGTCGATAATATTTTCATCTTTTCGTGCACACCACCTGATTGTTATACTTCAGGTTGATCTCCGAATAACGATTCCATCCCACCACGTTTAAGCCCTCGTCGATGAAACGGATAAACTTGGCTAATTTAGCAGGGTAATCTTCTAGGCTCCCCACTACCACGCGAAAATCACCCGCACGAGGTATCAACACCACATCGCGATTACTTCGAACCACGATCTGTTCGATCCATGCATCCCAGTCGGCATTTCCATGTAAAAACATCGCGAAGTCATACAGTTCATTTCGTGCAAACTCCTCGTCAATCGCTCCCGTGGCGAGAGGGACGTACACGGCAAACGACGATGATGTTGGCATAATACCCCGTTCTTTATCCACGTAATAACTGCCTTTTCCGTCCGCGATCACACGTAGTACCGGCTCTCTCTGCCGGATCGTGGCAACGACACCTCCGCGGGGAGTAGTATAAACATGGGCCGATTCCACGAGACGGTTCGTTAAAATCGTATCACGGATTGCCAACGTGTTAATCTCGGAGAAACGCTTTCCCACGGGGTGTAAATCGTATCGCTTAACCAGCGCATCGATATCAGCGGCACGCACGAATCCGGTGCGGCTACTATCCCTTACCACCACTTCAAAGCGTTCGCATAGGCGATTTTTCGACGAATCCCTGAAATAGTTCGCCGAAAAAAAGAGATAGCCTATTACCGCGAGTGCAGCCAGTGCCAGAAGGAATTTCTTCATTGAAACGGTTTATTTGGTGAAACACGTGCGTCATCTACAAAGATACATTAAGAAGTTCAAAAGGGTAAGGAATTTAAAAAGTTTAAATGTCGACGTTATATTTCTCTTGCAGCACGCGATCGATATCGGGCAAAAGTCGATCAATATCACCTGCCCCGAACGTCACCAACACTTCCAACGGTTTGTCCCTGATCACCTCAAGCAAATCCTCTTTCTTGCAAAGCATCTTTTCCATCGGCCGAATCTGGTCGAAAATAAGTTTGCTGGTAACTCCTTCGATAAGTTCTTCTCTTGCCGGGTAGATGTCCAGCAGGATTACTTCATCCGCTAACGAAAGGCTTTCGGCAAATTCAGCCGTAAAATCACGTGTTCGCGTGTAGAGATGAGGCTGAAACACGGCAGTCACCTTCTTGCTCGGGTAGAGTGCTTTTATGGAGGAGATAGCTGCCGACAGTTCGTTCGGATGATGCGCGTAATCGTCAATAAAAACAATTCGGTCTGATTTGATCCGGAAGTCAAACCTACGTTCCGGCCCTCGAAACGAGTGCATGGCAGCACGCGTTTCTTCCGGTGTGGCTCCACTCAGTTCGGCCGCGGCCATGGCAGCCACTCCATTCTCGATATTGATCCTTACCGGGACTCCCAACGAAACATCGTTGACTATTCCTTTTGGCGAAACAAAGTCAAAAAAGATCTCTCCATTCCCGATCCGGATATTCTCCGCGTGAAAGTCGCCTTCCGTTTCGGAATAACTCCATATCTTCACGCTACCCTCGACGCGCGGAGTTACCGGAGCCCCTTTTTTTAGTAAGAGGTGGCCATCAGGACGAACGAGCGAGGTAAATTTCTCAAAACTCTCTCGGTATGCTTGGGGGG
>JAAYTC010000172.1 GCA_012518155.1 Bacteroidales bacterium
CACGCCTGAAGCAATTTTCAGCTCGGCCCTGAACATGAATGAGTCAAAAACAAACAAAAACTCCGCGATTCAAATCGCGCTGATTGGCGCGGGCGGAATGGGCACCTCCGACACTAGAACCGCTTTGACGGTTGATGGAGTGAAGCTGGTGGCCGTGTGCGATTTGTATAACAAGCGATTGGAGGACGCGAAAGGCAGGTGGGGCAACGACCTGTTTGTCACCAAGCAGTACAAAGAAATCCTCGCACTCAACAACGTGGACGCGGTAATCATAGGCACCCCTGATCATTGGCATCACCCCATCGCGATGGATGCCATGAAAGCAGGCAAGCATATATATTGCGAGAAGCCGATTATCCATAAACTGCACGAGGGCAAAGAGCTTATCGACGCGCAACAGAAAAGCAACACCTGTTTCCAGATCGGGAGCCAAGGGATGGCGTCGGTAGGTAATAAAATCGCGAAAATAATTATACAGAACGGGATCATTGGAAAAGTAAATTACATCGACGGGCAGTTTACCAGCGCACCTCGAGCTTTACAACCCTACAATCCACCTGCCGATGCTAACACGGGCTCTATCTGGTGGGAACAGTTTTTAGGAAATGCACCCGATATTCCTTTCGACGCGCAAAAGTTTTTCGCCTGGAGAAACTGGAAAGATTATGGTACCACCATCGCGGGCGACCTTTTCGTGCATGTTATCTCGAGCGTGCACTACATCATGGACGCGCCCGGCCCGGGTAAAATATATACCACCGGGGGTATTCATCATTATACCGACGGGTCGAGGGATACGCCCGACATCATGCTGGGCTACCTCGACTACCCGGATAATAATAACATGGGAGCGTTCACGCTCTCGATGGGTGCCAACTACGTGGATGGGGTCTCGAAAAAATGGGGCAGCACCGACTTTCAAATCACCGGCTCAAGAGGAACGTTGCAAGTAGGATGGAATCAGGTAACCCTCAAGACCACGTACGACGTGGATGAAAATGAAATTCAATTACAGGATCAAGTAGGCGAACACCTCGGGGCCATCAAGAAAGTCTCCCCCCGTGAATACACGTTTCACGCGGTGGAAGGGTACCGGGGCGGACATTACCACCACTTTCTTAACTTCTTTAATGGTATTCGACACAACAAGCCCATCGTCGCGGATGTTAACTTCGGCGTACGTTCGTCCGCGCCCGCGCTGTTATGCTATGAAAGCTGCCTGAAAGAGAAGGCAATTAATTGGGATCCGATAAACTTGAAAATTACCAGCTAAAATGAGGCCTACAAGTGTTATATGGGCCACTCGTTAGATGAAACAGGCATTATTTACAATAAATTACAACTATGAGATCGAGCATTATCACACTCTTGTTTTTCATGATTTTAACAGGCTGTTCTTCCGCTAGAATGCACAGCCATCGCTTTCAATTACCCGAACAAGAAAAGAAAGAGGGCTTCAGGGTTCTTTTCGATGGCACGAATATGGCACGATGGACAAGCAACACCAACGAGTACATTCTTCAAGATGGGTGCATCGTTATGCAACCCACCGATGGGCATGGCAACTTGTACACCGTGGAGGAATTCGATAATTTCGTGTTGCGTTTCGAGTTTCAACTTACCCCGGAGTCGAACAGCGGGCTCGGTATTCGGCATAAAATGATCACGGCTCCGAGAGGGTACGACGGGATGGAGCTGCAAATTCTCGACAATTCAGCACCAATTTACGAGAAACTGAAACCGTACCAGTACCACGGCTCGCTCTATGGATGGATCCCCGCGAAAAGAGGCTTCTTGAAACCTGTAGGCGAATGGAACTATCAAGAGGTGGTGGCCGATGGCGACAATATTAAAATAACGCTGAACGGGACGGTCATCCTCGACGGCAACCTGAAAGAGGCCACGAAAGATGTGCCCACGGAGAAGGTTCCCAAAACACTTTTTTATGAAAAGGGACATATCGCCTTTTTGGGCCACAACTCCGTGGTAAAATTCAGGAACATCCGAATAAAAGAGTTGGAGTAA
>JAAYTC010000020.1 GCA_012518155.1 Bacteroidales bacterium
ATTGATAAAATGGTTGAAATAAAATAGATATGAAGATTGCAATGCTCTCCCCGATTGCTTGGCGGACGCCGCCGGTGCACTACGGGCCATGGGAGCTGGTAACGTCGCTCCTCACCGAGGAGCTGGTAAAAAACGGGGTGGACGTCACCCTATTCGCCACGGGCGATTCGATCACCCAAGGCAAGTTGACCGCGGTAACTCCCCGCGGCTACGAAGAGGATCGGTCAATCGATCCCAAAGTGTGGGAATGCCTCCACATCTCGGAGTGCTTTGAACGAGCCGACGAGTTCGATATTATCCATAACCAGTTTGATTTCCTTCCCCTTACTTACTCGGGATTAGTCGATACGCCGGTGGTGACCACCATTCATGGCTTCTCTTCCCCTCGGATCCTTCCGGTGTACAAGAAGTACAACGAACGCACGCGGTACGTCTCCATCAGCGACGCCGACCGTTCACCCGTGCTCGATTATATCGCCACGGTGCACCATGGCATCGATACCGGCAGCTTCACCTTCAACCCCGAACCCAAGGGCGATTACCTTCTCTACTACGGGAGGATTCACCAAGACAAGGGGACCAAGGAGGCGGTAGAGATTGCTCGGGCATTGGATGCGCGGCTTATCTTGGCAGGAATAATCCAGGATCAAGGTTACTTCGACCAACACGTGAAGCCTTACCTCAAGGAAGGGAAGATCGAGTATATTGGCAGCGTGGGGGCCGACCGAAGGGATGAACTCTTGGGCAACGCGCGGGTATTGCTCCATCCCATCCACTTCAGTGAACCGTTTGGGCTCTCCGTGGTGGAAGCGATGGCGTGCGGCACTCCGGTAATCGCGTTCAACAAGGGGAGCATGCCCGAGCTGATCGTACCCGGCGTGAACGGGAACCTCGCGGAGAACTTGGAGGAGGCGATCGAACAGGTGCGCAACGTGGAGTCGATTCCCCGCCGCTCCTGTCGCGAACACGTGGAGAAGTACTTCACCAAGGAGGTGATGGCGCGGCGTTATATCGAGGTTTATAAAACGATGTTAGGGTAGTAATTTAGTTGCACTTAGTCAGCATACAGCTAAAGATGAGGCCTATAAATATTTTATGGGGCACCCGTTTGATGAAATAGGCGTGATCTGATAAGCTGTTTGAGCGTAGCGAGTTATTTATCAGATAGCTTGTGAATCAGTAACGGGTCATAAAATATTGTCCGCCGATTATTTAGCTGTAAGCTACAATATCAATAATGAAATTAATATGGCAATAGTAAAACGATACGAGGGCAATCCCATCCTGACGAAGGAGCAGGTGCCCTACCCCGTGGCGACCGTCCATAACGCCGGCGTCACCCGGTTCAACGACGAGGTCATCATGCTGTTCCGATCGCACCGGTTGAACGGACGAAGCATGTTGGGACTCGCCCGTAGCAACGACGGGCACCACTTCACGGTGGATCCCGAACCCTTTATGGTGCCCTCCACGGAGGCACCGTTTGCCGAGTACGAAGAGTATGGGGTAGAAGATCCCCGGATTACCCTTATCGACGGCGAATATCTGATCACCTACTCCGCCTACTCGAGACACGGGGTGCGGATAGGGCTGGCCAAGACGAGCGACTGGAAAGAGGTGGAGCGGGTATCGTTGATCACGCAGGCAGACTACCGCAACACGGTGATCTTCCCCGAGAAATTCAACGGCCTGTACGCCCGGCTCGACCGTCCCCACTCCGAGATCAGTCCCTGGTCAATGTGGATCAGTTACTCGCCCGACCTGCGCCACTGGGGCGATTCAAAGGTGATCATGAAGCCCGAGAAGTACCACTGGGATGAGATGAAGATCGGTCCCGGAGCCCCGCCCATAAAAACGGAGAAGGGGTGGCTCAACATCTACCACGGTGTGTTCCCCTCCATGGATGGCAGCATCTACCGATTAGGCGTGGCACTGCACGACCTGGATGATCCCTCGCGCATCCTAGGCGTGGGCGACGAGTGGATCCTGCAACCCGAAGAGCCCTACGAGATTACCGGTTACGTGCATAACGTGGTGTTCACCTGCGGGGCACTCAAGATAGACGCTAACACCGTACGAATCTACTGGGGAGGGGCCGACACGGTGATGTGCGTCGGCGACGCTTCCATACCCGACCTACTGGAGATGTGCTTAGAACGGGCGAGGCCTCCCCTATAACCCCGTGATCCGCTCCCGTTAAACTATTTTGCCTCGAGGTTGTTGTAATCCTATCAAAAATAAGCCTTCGCACGACCTAATGCACGTGGATGCAGTAGTCTACGACTCGTGAATTCGATTAGTGAACGCGCGAAGCCCAATCAATCACATTTTTTAGAAAGGCAAAAAATATAATGAACGATCAGTACGTTGTTCCGGCGCAAACCCGGATTGGGCACGTGCACCTCAAGGTATCCGACTTGGAGCGTGCACTGGAGTTTTATCGCGACCTGTTGGGTTTCGAGTTAGTACAAAAGTACGGCAACCAAGCGGCTTTTATCTCCGCCGGCGGGTATCACCACCACATCGGGTTAAATAACTGGCACAGCAAGGGCATGCCCAAAGCACCTCAAGAGGGTGTGGGTTTGTATCACTTGGCCGTGGTATACCCCACGAGGAAGGATCTCGCGGCCATCTTCGACAGGCTGTTAAAAGCGGAATACCCGTTAACGGGGGCGAGTGACCACGGTGTGTCCGAAGCGATTTACCTGAACGACCCCGACGGCAATGGCGTGGAGTTGTACTGGGACCGCCCCAAGGAGTTGTGGCCGAAGACCGCGGACGGCACCATCGACATGTATACCGAGCGGTTAGATATACGGGGCCTCCTGAGGGAACTCGAAGAAAAGGAGGCTTAAGGAGCTAGAGAAGGTTAACGCGGCAACCTCAAGTAAGGAATTGCCAAGCGCAGTTGAAGAGGGGATCTGGAATTTATAAAAAAGGCCGGAAGCGAGCACTCGAGGGTGCTTCTGCTTCCGGCCTTTATCGTGTGTGTAATTCAATTAGAGTTTGCGTGCGCCGTCGCTTATCACCACGTCGTACACCTTGGGCTCGTGCCCGTATTTTGCTTTAAATTGCTCTTTAGCGTCCTTGATAAACGAGTCGTACAGTTCGTCCTTCACCAAGTTGATGGTACAGCCACCAAAGCCGCCCCCCATCACACGCGAACCAGTCACCCCGTGCTCCCGTGCCACCTCGTTCAGGAAGTCGAGTTCCTCGCAACTCACCTCGTAGAGCTTGCTCATGCCGTGATGCGTTTCGTACATCTTTTGGCCCACGGTCTCGTAGTCGCCCCGCTCCAGTGCATCGCTCACGTCACGCACCCGTTGCGTCTCTTCGATCACGTACTTCGCCCGGGTGTAGTCCTCTTCCGAGATCTCACCCTTCACCTCGTCGAGCATCTCCATGGTAGCGTCCCTCAAGAACTCCACCTCGGGATAACGCTTCGCGATCGTCCGCGCGGCATTCTCGCACGATTCCCGCCGTTTATTATAGGCCGACGAAGCCAGTTCGTGCTTCACCAGCGTATCTAGCAGCACCAGCTTGTATCCTTTTGGATCGAACGGGAAATACTCGTACTCCATCGTTTTGGTATCGAGGCGGATCAAGTGTCCCTCTTTCCCGAACAGGGAAGCGAACTGGTCCATGATACCACACATCACGCCCACGTAGTTGTGTTCGGTGGATTGCCCGATGCGAGCCAGCTCGAACTTATCGATACCGAGATCCAGCAGGTCGTTCAGCGCGTAGGCGTATGTACTCTCAAGCGCGGCAGAAGATGACATCCCCGCTCCCAGTGGCACATCGCCCGCGAAGGCGGTATCAAACCCCTTGATGCTTTTGCCTCTCTTGATGATCTCGCGGCACACGCCGAAGATATACTTGGCCCACCCCTCTTTGGGAAGGTCCTCCTCGTTGAGTCCGAATTCCGAGTGCTCGTCCAAGTCGATCGCGTACGCCCTGATCTTGTCCGTCCCGTTAAACCGGATGGCCGCGATCATTCCTTTATCGATTGCTCCCGGGAACACGAAGCTCCCGTTATAGTCGGTATGCTCCCCGATGAGGTTTACACGCCCGGGGGACGTGTAAACTTCAGGGGTATCGTTACCGAATTTCTCGTGATATACCTTAATTACTTCTTGTTTTGTCATTCTCTATAAATTCTGATTAGTTGATTTGTTCTTCCGTGGGAAGGCTTTGAGGCGCAGTATCCACCGGGATCTCCTCGTCGTCCGTTACCGAAATGCCGGTCGTCACGTTTTTTGAACCGATCAACGCGTAGAAAAGGAGATACGCCAACAATACAACCACTACCCAGTAACTTGAGATATATCCGACCGAGTCGGCCACTCCCCCTTGGATAGCAGGCAGTATACCACCCCCGCAAACCAGCGTCATGAAGATACCCGATGCAGCAGCTGTAAACTTACCCAATCCTTCGACTGCCAAGTTAAAGATAGCTCCCCACATGATAGAGGTACAGAGGCCCACCAGCACGATAAACATAGCGTTAATGGGCACCAGTGCCATACCGAACGAAAGAGAACCTGCTGCCGATTGTTGCAGCACGGGCAATGAAACCTGTGTAGTTGCAGGCGAAAGGATAGCCAGCAATACCAAGATAAGTCCCACCGACGAACCAATACTCAACATCGCCTTACTGGAAACCTTGCTTCCCACGGAAGCACCGATCAATCGCCCGATGAGCATCAAGAACCAGTAGGTACCGGTAACGAACCCGGCAATGGTAGCTCCAATTTCGGCGTTATCGGCCAGCCAATAGAACATGATGTAAGGAGTGCCCACTTCAACGCCAACATACACGAAGATCGCGATTGCACCCAACACGAAGTGCCTGAATTTCAGCGCCCCGGCCATTAGTTTTCCCGTAGAGTCTTTTGTTTTCGAAGCGTGAGGCTCCGGGATGTTCACCGCCAACATAACGATGAATACAAGGGCAAATACACCCATGGCGATATACATTACCGGGAAGACGTCGCTAATTCTCGCGCTGGCAGCTTCTCCAATAAGAACACCCACGAACGCGGGAGTAAAGGTAGCCATTACCGAGTTGAAAGAGCCACCCACTTGGATCAGCTGATTCCCCTTGTTTCCACCACCACCTAGCGTGTTCAACATCGGGTTTACCACGATGTTCAGTAAACACATCGAGAAACCGGCAATAAAGGCTCCCAACAGGTACACCACAAAAGCTGACTCTTGCGAAGCGTGTCCCGATAGGAACTGCACCAGTACCCCGAAGAACCCTACCGCGATCGCGATAAGTGCCGTTTTTTTATAGCCGACGCGTTGCAACAGGAGGCCTCCCGGGATTCCCATTACCGCGTAAGCAATAAAGTTAGCAGCGTTCCCTAAAAGTCCCAAGAAATTGGAAACATCAAATTGTTCTTTTAATACTTGTCCCATTGGTGCTGCCAAGTTGGTAACAAATGCGATCATCCCGAATAGCGCGATCATCATTATAATAGGCACTACCCGATTCGTTTTCTGACTTGTTGTCGTATTCATACTTTTTGATTAATTAAAAATTTACTTGTTTATACTTTCGTTTTACTCTTTATAGAAATCGTTTGAACTGCATGTTAATTTTACTCTACCCACTCCACACTGTTATTCCCATCTCTCGAGCACCGAAAAACGATAGGTAGTTCTCGAATGGAACTCTTCTTCCGGTTTCAAAACAACCGTGGGATAGTCCGGCTTATTAATACTGTCCGGAAAATGCTGAGTTTCAAAACAGACAGCCGATCGCTCGGGGTATCGGTTCCCGTTTTTAGCCGCAAAGTTCCCCGTCATCCAGTTACCGGTATATAGTTGCACCCCGGGTTCGGTAGTAAATATTTCCATTTTTATGCCGGTCTTCGGCGAAAGGCAGTAGCCCGCGAAGTTATACTCATCCTCGCTGTTTTTATTCAGTATATACGTGTGATCGTATCCCTTACCAAATTGAAGTTGTTGAAAATCGTCATTGATACGCGCACCGATCTGATGCATTTCGGTAAAATCCATGGGTGTACCTTTCACGCTTTCTGCCGGTCCATAGGGGATGGCCGTTTCGTCCGTGGGCAGATAAGTATCGGCATTAAGCACCAATAGATGATCGTCGATGGAGGGATCTCCTTCGCCCGAAAGATTAAAATAGGAGTGGTTGGTGAGATTCAGGATGGTCGTTTTGTCGGTCGTAGCCCGGTAATTAATATCCAACGCGTTATCGTCCGAGAGCGTGTAGATAATCGTCACCGACAGGTTACCGGGGTATCCCTCTTCCCCATCTTTCGACAGGTAAAAAAGTTCGATACTGTTTTCCGTCACCTGCTTCACGTCCCACACCACGGCGTTAAATCCCTTGATGCCCCCGTGTAGCGAGTTGGGCCCGTTGTTTATTGCCAGTTGGTACTCTTTCCCCTCGAGGGTAAACCGACCCTGTGCAATACGGTTCGCCGTTCTTCCGCATACCGCGCCAAAATAGGGTTCTTCCGAAGCGAGATACTCGTCTATACCAGCATGCCCTAACACCACGTCTGTCATTTTCCCACTTTTATCCGGCACCTGTAAGGACACTATTTTTGCCCCGTAATTCGTAATTGTAATCTCACCCCCCGAAGAGTTAGTGAGTGTATACAATCCAGTTTGCTTGCCATCTACTATTTTGTCAAAAGCTTCGACCAGCAAACCGGATTTGCTATACATTTTGTTCATGTGTTCTTGGTTTTTTGAAAATAAGATACGATGAAGACTGATTCTTTAAAATTGGCGTAAAATTAACACAATTTCTCGGTCTCACCTAATTAATATTTGTGTTATAAAACATAAACTCACGAATTAACTTCACCTATTCAGCGTGAAGCGGCAGTTTACATTTATTTACATCAATTTTCAATCAACGCCCCATTCGGTCTCTTATTTAAGTTTCTATTTGATCTACTTCTTTAATCTTCTTCGTTACCAACACCTTGTCGATTCTATTGCCATCGATATCTACTATCTCGAACAGTAACTTGTCGTATTCAAATTTATCCCCGATATCGGGAATCTTGTTAATACATTCAAACACGAAACCCGCCACGGTTGAATAATCTATTTTGTCGAAATCGATGATGAAATCTTCGTCTAGTTGTGTTAGTATCTCGATGGGTGCCTCCCCGCTCACCAACGCGGAGTGCTCATCGCGCATGAAAAGGAGAGGTTCTGAAGGCTGATCGTCCGTCTCCTCCGGTATTGCACCGACCAGGTTTTCGAAAATATCATGAATGGTGATAATACCATCGAGGCTCCCATATTCATCCACCACCACGGCCACGAACTTATGATTATTTTTAAAATTCTCCAGTACCCGTTGCGCGCGGATCGTATTGGGAACGATGATTGGTTCTGAAATCAGTTCCTCGATTTCGAACGGCTCATTTTTATTCAGCTTTAGCAAAAAATCTCTCGTGGAGATAATGCCCGCGAAATCATCGATCTTTTTCCGGCAGGCGAGAACCTTGCTATGTTTGGTCATTAATAAATCTTCGATGATCTCTCCTTTTTCCTTGCTAATATCTACCCACTCCACGTCGGTACGGTGCGTCATCAAGTGAAACGCTTTTTTATCGGAAAAATAAAACACCTGTTCGTGAATAATATTTTCCTCCACGTCAATAATCCCCTCGTGGGAAGCCGTTTTTAACATTGCCCGCAGTTCCATTTCGGAGATCACATCCTCCTTAGGTTTCAATCCGATCAACCTATTTATAAATCCCGTTGAAAACGATAACAGTTTCACGAACGGGTAAAATATGATACTCACCGCGTGGATGGTAGGAGATACCGTGACGGCCATTTTCTCCGGGTTGCTCAAGGCCATACTTTTTGGCACCAATTCGCCTATCACGATCGACACATAGGTGATCAGGAACACCACGATAACCATTGAAATAGCCTCCGCGAAGGGAGCCAGTGAAGAAAACTGCAAGAAAAAAGGGACCAAGTATCCCGCGAAAGCTTGTCCCCCGTACGCACCGTTAATGATACCAATCAGGGTAATACCCACCTGTATCGAGGAGAGGAAGTTATCCGGATCCGACTGTAACTTGAGTGCCCTCACCGCCCCTTTTTTTCCAGCCTTACGCTCTGCTTCCAGCTTGCTCCTTTTTGCCGAAACGATCGCGATCTCCGAAAGCGCGAAAAATCCGTTCAGAAGGATAAGCAGAAGTATAATGATGATATCGATCCACATACGCGGGTGATTCGCTCCCTACCTTACCATAAAGGTGTAGGGTATTCTCCTTTTTCGGTCAGTTCTTTAAATCGTTTCACCACACCCGGGCGGTCGTCGGCGTAGGTCACCCCGAACCATTTCGAAGGCGTATCGAGCACCTTCACCGATACGGTTCCGTTCACGATAAGCTTATTCACCAGCAGTGGAATAAAATACTCTGCCTTTATATTTTCGGCGTTCTCCTTCAGAAACTGCACGAAGTCCTCCTCCGAGTAATCGAAATAATCGGGCGTGAATCCCCACATGTTCATCGACACGGGTGTGTTATCGTCAATTGCCACCCACCGGTCGTTTTCGTCTTTATAGCTCACCTTGCCATCCACTCGCATCACCTGGGTACGTTCCACCACGCCCGTGAGGTTATCCTCTTGGTCCGTCGCGCACACCCCGCGTGCCACGGTGCCGCTCTCCGAGAGGGTATTCCCCACCCGGTAGCCTACCATGCAATAGTGGTTTTTGCTATCCCCCAACGTGTTCAGGTAATCGCCCAACACTTGAAAGCTCTCCCGGCCATAAAAATCGTCGGCATTAATCACCGCAAACGGTTCATTAATTACCTCTTTCCCCATCATCACCGCGTGGTTAGTGCCCCATGGCTTCACTCTATCGGGATGCGGCTCGAACCCATCGGGTAGCTTATCCAGCTCTTGGAAAACCAATTCCACGGGAATCTTCTTCTCGTACTTCTTCACGATCTTCTCCCTGAATTCCTCTTCAAACGACTCTCGAATCACGAACACCAGTTTACCAAAACCGGCATTCACCGCATCGTAAATTGAATAATCCATGATGGTTTCCCCGTTGGGTCCCACCCCATCGAGTTGTTTAAGTCCTCCATAACGGCTGCCCATTCCGGCCGCCAAAACAAATAAAGTAGGTTTCATTGCACTATTTAGTTTTTTGATATTATCGATTCGATGGCATAGTCCATCCGCGCATCGCTTCCATTGCAAATGTACGGTTTTTATCGAAACCATGGAAAAGATTATATCTATTTCTTGTCAATGGCTTTCCAAAGAGGATCGTTTGGCACGGGCGCAACCACGTGGATGGGTTCCTTGGATACGGGGTGCACGAACGAAACCGAACGGGCATGCAAGCTGATGCTACCGTCGGGATTGGAGCGCCGGGCACCGTACTTGAGATCGCCCTTGATGGGGCACCCGATTTTTGCCAACTGAACGCGTATCTGGTGGTGCCGCCCGGTCTCCAGGTCAACCTCCACCAAGTAGTATTTCAACGACGCACCCACTAACCGGTAATGCATCACCGCCTTTTTCGCGCGGGGCGTTTCGCGATCGTACGCGGTGGATTTGTTTTGTTTCTCGTTCTTGATCAGGTAATGCGTTAAGGTATCTTCTTCCTCGGGCGGGCGATTCCCAACAATGGCCCAGTAGATTTTCTCTACCGAGCCTTCGCGAAACATATCGTTAAGCCGGGATAGCGCCTTGCTCGTCTTGGCAAACACCACTGCCCCACTCGTCGGCCGGTCGAGCCGGTGTGTGACACCGCAAAAGACGTTGCCCGGTTTGTTGTACTTTACTTTCAGGTACTCCTTCACGATGTCAGACAGTGGCTTGTCGCCCGTTTTGTCGCCTTGCACGATCTCACCGGCAGCCTTGTTGACGATAATAATATGGTTGTCTTCGTAAAGAACGGTCACTGTATCATGTATTCATACCACCGCAGACGTTGATAACCTGTCCGCTCACGTACGAAGAGAGGTCTGATGCGAGGTAAAGGGCCGCGTTCGCGACATCTTCCGGTGTACCTCCTCGACGCAGGGGGATTTGCTTTGCCCATTCGTTACGCACCTCTTCCGAAAGTTGGCCGGTCATTTCAGTAATGATGAAGCCCGGAGCAATAGCATTAGCCCGGATACCGCGTGAACCGAGTTCTTTCGCGACCGATTTTGCCAACCCGATCATCCCCGCCTTTGAAGCGGAATAGTTCGATTGACCGGCATTGCCTGACACGCCTACCACGGAGCTCATGTTCACGATGCTGCCTGATTTTTGCCGCATCATCACCGGAGTAACCGCGTGGATGAAGTTGAAGGCCGATTTCAGGTTCACGTTGATCACCGCGTCCCATTGCTGCTCGCTCATACGCATCATTAAGCCATCTTTGGTAATTCCCGCGTTGTTAATCAAGATATCGATACGGCCAAAATCTTGCATTACTTGCTCTACTACTTGGTGGGTCTCTTCAAAGTTGGCCGCGTTAGAGGCGTATCCTTTGCATTTTACGCCTAGCGAAGCGATTTCTGTTTCCGTGGCTTCACCCGCTTCATCGATCGTTAAATCGGTAAAAGCAATGTTTGCTCCTTCCGACGCGAATTTCAACGCGATTGCTTTCCCGATACCACGGGCAGCACCTGTAATCAAGGCTGTTTTACCTTCTAAAAGCTTCATATACCTTCTATTAAATATTAATTCGATTTTTAATTTTCAGTCGTTATATAACCCCTTAAACACGAGATTCGAGATAATATCTCTGTCCTCTTTTTTATTGTAATCGAGCTTCATCGTGCCGCGAATCACCGGTACTTCGAGCCCCTTGAATGCATAATGTAAAAGTTCTGCCGTTTTACGCACGTCGGCCATTTGGAATACCCCTTTATCGAGTCCATCTTGCAAGATCGACTCTAGGTAGTGAATCTCGTTTTTATCGAACTCTTTTCGCACGTTTTCCACCTGCCATATATCGCGAAAGAAGTCGGCACGGAGCGTTCCGTTTCGGGTAACCACCTCTTTTATGGCATTCAGCCGGGTAAAAGCAAGCAGCAACAACTTCTCGTCCGCGCGAATCTCTCGCCTGACTACCTCCTCGAGCCTCGCGTACAAAACGCTCAACTCCGACTCGATTACGGCTTTATAGATATCCTGTTTACTCCTAAAATAAGTATACAGGGTGCGGCGGCCACGGTGGGATGCTTCGGCGATATCGTTCATGGTGGTATTCTCGACACCTTTTTTAGCGAAAAGCTGTCGAGCAACATCTATCAAATCTTTTTTTGTTTTCGAAATTGCCAATGCCACGATATTTTGCACGTTTTAATTATATATGTGCAAAAATAAAACAAAGATTTCAGATTTGGAAAACTATTTTCATAAAAAATGGGTGAAATCGCGGAAGTTGAGTCTACCGAAATCAGGTTTTATCCGAACTTTCTTGATTTTTCAACATATCGGAAGCTTCACATACCTCCTGATACCACTCTTCGCCAAACTTGCGAATGAGGGGCTCCTTCAGAAACCGGAAGAGAGGTAATCCTTCACTTCGTCCCTTTTTTACCCCGGGTTTACAAATCGACCAGCGGTGATAATTAACCGCGGTGAAATCCTTATACTCGTTTAACCGGATGGGGTACAAATGGCAAGAAATGGGTTTTTGTACCGGTATACGGCCCTCTCGGTAGGCGGTATCTATGGCACATTTGCAGATGCCATTTTCATCGTAGTATGCAAACACGCATTCGCGGCCTTTTACCAGTGAAGTAACCAGCTCGCCGTCGTAATCCACGTAAGATATGCCTTGATCGGCAATCACCTCTTTGGCCGCGGGCATGAGGTCGTCCATGATCTCGGGAAGGATCGCGTCAATCTGCTCGCGCTCTTCGCGGGTGATGGGAGCGCCCGATTCACCGTCGACGCAGCATTGGCCCTTGCATTTGCACAGGTCGCAAATAAAATGTTCCTCGAAAATATCGTGGGATAGAACCGTATCTTGAATTTGAATCATTTGAATATCAATTTATTGAATTAAAACTAAACGCTCGGCCGATGATGATCGACGTTGTGGCGAATATTTCTTTTCCTGTAATTTCGAAAAAGGAGAAATGTGAACGCGACGCTCAAGAGCGCAACCGTTGCAAAGGGAACAGTTATTTCCGTCTCCTCCAAACTCAGCATCCATTCAGAATCACTCCAAAAATGGTGAAGCAGGATTACTGTCGCGTTATTGATAAAATGCACCAGAATAGGAACCCATAAATTACGGGTGTAGAGAAAAAGATAACCCAGCAGTGCCCCTAGTACCAAACGGGGGAAAAAACCATAAAACTGAAAGTGTATTACACTAAATATTAGGGCTGCCCCCCACACCGCCGCGTGTCCGTTCCGAAACTTCTTTGCAAGGAGCTGTTGCAACGCGCCGCGAAAAAAGATCTCTTCTGCCATTGCCGCGAGGCCCGCTACGATAAGCACGTTCAAGAGCAAATGAAGGGTTGTTCCGCCGGACAACAGCAGATGAGTGACCTCCATTGCCGAGTCTTCCAACGCTCGCATCCATTCCTCTACCGACTGGAAGCGTTCGGGTAAAGCGATGCTTTGATTCCACTGGTTTAAAAATGAAACCGCCGCGTAAGAAAGGATAAAAGCAGAGATCCCGAATGCAATTTTTTGCCCCATCAAGCGATCGCGTCTCAACTTGAGGTATGTCCACACGTTACCGCCTCCCAGCCTGGCGTCAAACAGCGCGGGTAACATAAAAGCTACCACCGATTGAATTACCGTTCCGGTATAAATGGAGGCTCTCGCGTTACCCGATAATGCAGGTATGAAGGAGACGAGTGTTAAAAGTAGGCCCGAAATTAAAAGACCCGCGAACCACAATAGCAACAGGAAAAGGATCCGGGTGCCGGGCGACGCGTGGAGATAAGAGGGGCTGATCATTCGAGCCATTTCAAGTAGTTTTATTTGATCTATATCTGAAAATTAAAACACAAAGTTACAATGATAAACGAAAAACACCAAAAGAACGCGGCCATCGGCCGCCGTGTGGGTAAAATAATTTTTGCAAATTGAAAGAATAACACTAATTTTGCACTCTTATTTCGAAAAGACTTTCAAACGGTTGAATTATACCGACTTTCAATAAAAATTAATCATTGCACTCTGATGAAGTCAACATTGAATAAAACGAACGATGTAAATGGAACCATCGTGATCGAACTGGAAAAGGTGGATTACCAAGAAAAAGTGGAACAATCATTGAACCAATTCCGCCAACGTGCCAACATACCCGGTTTTAGACAAGGTAAAGTACCTAAAAGCGTCATACAAAAACTGTACGGAAAAGCCGTTTTAATAGAGGAAATAAACAAAATAGTTACCGACGAGGTGAGCAATTTCATCCGCGATAATAACCTGAAGATTTTGGGTGAACCGCTTCCCGACGAAAGTGAAGACAAACAGGTAGACCTGGACAAGGACGATGTGCTTAAGTTTTATTTTGACGTGGCTCTCACGCCGGAGTTCGAACTCCCACTGAGTGACTTGGAGGTAACCTATTACCACGTTAAACTCGAATCGGAGCACCTCGATCAACAGATAGATTCGTACAAACAAAACTATGGTACCTACGATGCGGTAGAAGAGGGAGCACTCGATACCGACCTGATAAAAGGTACGCTCACCGAACTGGAAGAGGGAGAAGAAAAAGAAGACGGCAGGGTCATTGAAAATGCCATTTTGATGCCTTCTTACCTGAAAGATGAAGAGGTGAAGAAATCTTTTGTTGGTGCAAATGTGGGCGATAACGTGGTATTCAATCCCAAATCGGCCTACGATAATAACGACGCGGAAGTGGCTTCATTACTTCAAACAACAAAAGAAGAGGTGGCCGAAGTGCGATCCGATTTCCGCTTCGATATCCTTGAAGTAACCCGTTACAAAGAGGCCGAGCTGAATCAGGACTTATTCGACCGGGTATTGGGCGAAGGAGTGGCCACTACGGAAGATGAATTTAAAGAGAAAGTAGAGGAGATGCTCGTGTCGCAATTCAAGCCGAGCGTCGACCACCTCTTTATTCACGAGGCCCGAGACCTGATCGTGGAAAAGATGGGCGACGTGAAGTTTCCCGACGAATTCTTGAAAAATTGGCTGATGAAATCGGACGAAAACAGAACCGCCGAGGAGGTGGAAGAAGACTATCCAAAAATCTTGGAGGACTTGAAATTCCACGTGGCCAAGCAACAAATTATTGACGAAAACGATATAAAGGTAGAGTTTAGCGATATCGAAGCCATCGCCGAAGAGGTAGCACGCGCGCAATTCGCGCAGTATGGCATGACGAACCTGCCTGCTGATGTGCTCCAGAACTACGCGAAGAGTTTACTCGAAAAAGAAGAGAGTGTCCGGAGCCTGTACGACAGGGCTACCGAGAACAAACTGATCAACTGGCTGAAAGAGCACGTGACCGTGATCGAAAAAGAGGTGTTCACCGAGGAGTTTAACACCCTGATGGAAGAGCACTCGCACGCTCACGGCGAAGGTGCGCATGATGAAGGTGAGGATGCGCACGATGAAGGTGAGGGTGCACACGATGAAGGTGAGGATACACACGACGCTTGAAAATCTTGGCACTTTATTTGTAGACATTATATCGACAAGTTAAAGTAAACAATACACAACAGGATTTTACTCTATATCCTAACGTGAAAAAAGTAATGGTATGAATAACGAGTTTAAAAAATACGCGGTAAAGCACCTCGGGATGAATAGTTCCCGGTTAGAGAGTTACATGAATATTACCAGCCAGGGATATATATCTCCCACTATCATCGAAGAGCGTCAACTTAATGTAGCCCAAATGGATGTCTTCTCACGGCTGATGATGGACCGCATTATATTCTTGGGCACTTCGATAGATGACTACACGGCAAACGTGATTCAAGCACAATTGCTTTATCTCGACTCTTCCGATCCCGGCAAAGATATCTCTATCTATATTAATTCTCCGGGTGGATCGGTGTACGCCGGATTGGGTATCTATGATACCATGCAGTTTATTTCCAGCGAAATATCTACCATCTGCACGGGCATTGCTGCCTCAATGGCAGCCGTTTTACTCGTGGCCGGCACCGATAAAAAACGGTTTGCCCTCACCCACTCTCGCGTGATGATTCACCAACCGATGGGTGGTGTACAGGGGCAGGCTTCCGATATAGAGATCACGGCTCGTGAAATCGCGAAAATCAAACAGGAACTTTATGCCATTATTTCGAGTCACTCGGGCAAACCGATCGAGGAGGTGGAGAGGGATTCCGACCGCGACTTCTGGATGACGGCCGCGGAGGCAAAGGCATATGGTATGGTCGACGACGTGCTAACGAAAAGATAAGTAAACAGAACAAAAATGGGAAAAAAAACGAGCAACAGCAATCATTGCAGTTTTTGCGGAAGGAACGAGCAGGAGGTGAACCTCCTGATATCGGGGATGACCGGCTATATCTGCGACATGTGCACGGAACAGGCACACGAGATCGTGAACGAGTCGTTCAAAAGTTCTTCGAAATCCGAGATGGGGTTATCTCTTTCAAGCCTTCCCAGGCCCACGCAGATAAAAGAATTTCTTGATCAATACGTGATCAAGCAGGATAATGCTAAACGTTTTTTGTCGGTATCGGTTTATAACCACTATAAGCGCGTACTGCAGAAAAACGTGAAAGATGACGTGGAGATCGAGAAATCGAACATTATCATGGTTGGGGCAACGGGAACGGGAAAAACACTGTTAGCTCGCACGATAGCCAAGCTACTTCAAGTGCCTTTCACGATCGTTGACGCGACCGTGCTCACCGAGGCGGGATACGTGGGAGAGGATATCGAGAGTATTCTTACACGCCTCCTACAGGTGGCCGATTACGACGTGAACGCGGCAGAACGGGGCATTGTTTTTATTGACGAAATTGATAAAATTGCCCGAAAAAGCGACAATCCCTCCATTACTCGCGACGTGAGCGGCGAAGGAGTGCAGCAAGGGTTACTGAAGTTGCTGGAAGGCTCCACGGTGAACGTTCCCCCGCAGGGTGGACGTAAGCATCCCGAGCAACGCATGATTTCGGTGAACACTAAAAACATACTCTTTATTTGTGGAGGAGCCTTCGACGGCATCGAGAAAAAAATCGCGCAACGCCTCAATACGCGGGTCGTGGGATACGCTGCCAGTGGACAGAAAGCCAATATCGATAAGAATAACATGCTCAAGTATATCACCCCGCTCGACCTGAAGTCGTTCGGCCTTATTCCCGAAATTATCGGGCGACTCCCCATCCTTACCTTCTTGGAGCCGCTTGACAGAGAAGCACTACTACGCATACTCGTGGAGCCGAAAAACTCGATTATCAAGCAGTACCAAAAGCTGTTCGAGATGGACAACGTGACGCTTACCTTCGATAACGGAGCATACGAGTATATCGTGGATAAGGCCATCGAATTCAAACTGGGTGCCCGTGGATTGCGCTCCATCGTGGAAGCGATAATGATAGACGCCATGTTTAGTTTGCCTTCGGAAGAAAAAGAGAAGAAGAAACTACACGTAACACGCGGCTACGCGGCTAATCAGCTCGAAAACTCAGATTTACATCATCTGAAAGTAGCCTGATTACATCGAAAGTCCCCTTACAATAAAACAAATCCTAACGGTTTCTAAAGCCGGATGGTAAAAAACGCATGACTACCTTGCGTTTTTTTAATGGTATATAGTGAGATAAATTTGGCACGAGTAATATTTTGATTTATCTTAGAAGTGCCATTGCTTGAAGAAAAGTAAAAGCAGTGGTAATCCACGGGAGTGTTTTGGACGTACTCTCTGTTTTTGTTTTTATTATTGAAATTCTTTTTTAATTTTGTGCCAACCCATACGTTGACACTGATTTTATATCAGGGTAATTCGCTCGATGGAAAAACAAGATTTACTATACAAGGGACTGAAAAAGTATTTCGGGTTTGATACGTTTAAAGGCAACCAAGAAGCCATTATTCGTAGTATCTTATCCGGAAAAGATTCGTTTGTGCTCATGCCTACCGGTGGTGGGAAGTCGCTTTGCTATCAACTTCCCGCGCTGATGATGGAGGGTACCGCGATTATTATCTCTCCTCTGATCGCGCTGATGAAAAACCAGGTAGATGCCATGCGTAACTACAGCGAGGAAGATGGTATCGCTCATTTTCTCAACTCATCGCTCAACAAGCAAGAGATCGAGGAAGTGAAAAGAGAGGTGCTCTCGGGAAAAACTAAAATGTTGTACGTGGCACCGGAGTCGCTCACGAAAAGTTCAAACGTAGAATTCCTACAAAACATTCAAATTTCGTTTTACGCGGTGGACGAAGCACACTGCATCTCGGAGTGGGGACATGATTTTAGGCCCGAATACCGCCGAATCCGTCCGATCATTAACGAGATATGCGCTCGCCCGATCATCGCTCTTACCGCCACGGCCACGCCGAAAGTACAACACGATATACAGAAAAACTTGGGGATGATCGATGCCGAAGTCTTTAAATCATCTTTCAACCGTCCCAACCTCAACTACGAGGTGAAAAGCAAAACCGATCAGATCGACCGGGAGATTATCAAATTTATCTTATCACAAGGAAACAAGTCGGGCATCATCTATTGCCTGAGCAGGAAAAAAGTGGACGATTTCGCGGAAATACTTCAAGCCAACGAAATATCGGCACTACCCTACCACGCGGGGATGGATGCGGTAAGCCGCAGCAACAATCAAGACGCCTTCCTCATGGAAAAGGTAAACGTTATCGTTGCTACCATCGCTTTTGGAATGGGAATTGATAAACCCGACGTGCGGTACGTGATACACTACGACATCCCCAAAAGCCTCGAAGGATACTACCAAGAAACGGGACGAGCGGGCCGCGATGGTGGAGAAGGCAAGTGCATCGTGTTCTATTCACGAAAAGATTTGCAGAAACTAGAGCGGTTTATGCAGGGAAAGCCGGTATCTGAACAGGAAATCGGGAAACAGCTACTATTGGAGACGGCCGCTTATGCAGAAACATCAATATGCCGACGAAAAGTGCTCTTGCACTACTTCGGTGAAGATTATAATGAACCAAACTGTGAACATTGCGATAATTGTTTAAATCCAAAAATAAAAGTGGAAGCGAAGGAATTACTTATAACAGCATTGGAAGCTATCATTGCTCTTAAGGAAAAACAAAAAACCGAATATTTAATCGATTTCCTCATCGGAAAAGAGTCATCGGATATAGAAACGTATGGACACGACAAGCTCGAAGAGTTTGGATCGGGTTCCGACGAGGAGGCCAACACATGGGAAGCTGTTATTCGACAAGCTCTGCTCGACAACTACCTGAAAAAGGAGATCGAGAATTACGGGATACTCAAAATCACGAAAAAAGGAAAAGATTTTTATAAGAAACCCGTTTCGTTTAAAATCACGAAACTCGATGAAGAGGATGAAATAACCGATCTCGACAGCGAGGAGTCTGCTGCTCTTGCTTCCGGTGGAGGTAGTGGCGGCGCGGCCGACCCTGTGCTCTTTTCGATGATGAAGGACCTCCGGAAAAAACTCTCTAAAAAAATGGATGTTCCACCGTACGTCATCTTCCAACCTTCGTCGCTAGAAGCGATGGCAACATCCTATCCTATCACGCTCGAGGAGTTACAAAATATTCCCGGCGTGGGCGCGGGAAAAGCAAAACGATACGGCAAAGAGTTCGTAGAATTGATCAAGAAACATGTCGATGAAAACGATATCACCCGCCCCGAAGATTTACGCGTAAAAACAGTCGCCAATAAATCGAAACTTAAAGTCTCCATCGTACAAGCGATCGATAGGAAAGTAGCACTCGACGACTTGGCTGAATCTAAGGGCATAGACTTCAACGAAATGCTGGCGGAAGTTGAAGCGATTGTTTATTCGGGTACAAAAATAAATATCGATTATTTCCTTAACGAGGTAATGGCTCAAGATGTAATTCAGGATATCTACGCCTATTTTAAAGAGTCAGAGAGCGATAACTTGGATGCAGCACAGGAGGAACTTTCCGACTATACCGAAACGGAGATCCGTTTGGTACGCATAAAGTTTTTCTCCGACATGGCAAATTAAACTATTTGCATCGCTACTCGTTAATAAGAGAGGATGGGTGAATTTACATCATGAAATATTTGCAAAATATAAATAGCCCCGACGATCTGAAGGGACTTACCATAGAGCAGCTGGAAACAGTTAGCGCCGAATTGAGAGAGTATATCATCGAGCAACTCTCGAATAACCCGGGCCACTTTGGTTCGAGCCTGGGTACCGTGGAGCTCACCGTGGCCCTCCATTACCTGTATAATACACCTTACGACCGGCTTGTTTGGGACGTGGGGCATCAGGCTTATGGACATAAGATTCTCACGGGCCGGCGTGATCGTTTTCCCACCAACCGGAAATTGGGAGGCCTTTCGGGCTTTACCAATCCCGAAGAGAGCGATTACGATACCTTTGCTGCCGGACACGCGTCAACATCGATATCAGCCGCGTTGGGCATGGCTGTATCGGCCTCTCTTAATAATGAAAATGAGCGCCGCATCGTGGCGATTATCGGGGATGGATCGATGACGGGGGGGCTTGCCTACGAGGGTTTGAACAATGTTTGCTCGCACCCCAATAACCTCTTGATTATATTGAACGACAACAACATGTCGATCGACAATAACGTGGGGGCCATGCAGGACTACCTGGTGAAGCTTACCACCTCGCATAAATACAACCGGATGCGAAACCATATTTACCAGGGATTCAAGAAACGGAAATTGATTACCGAGAAAGAGAAAAACCTGGTACTGCGGTTTAATAACAGCGTTAAATCGCTTATAACAAAGGAACAAAACCTTTTTGAAGGGTTTAATATACGCTACTTCGGGCCCGTGGATGGGCACGACTTGCCCGGCCTGATCCGTATCTTGCGTAACATTAAAGATATGGAGGGACCCAAGCTGCTTCATATTAAAACGATAAAAGGAAAAGGGTACAAGCCGGCAGAGAAAGCGGCCACTATATGGCACGCCCCGGGGCTTTTCAATAAAGAGACGGGCGAACGAATCGTGAAAGATAAAAAAAACCAGCCCCAGCTTTATCAAGATGTATTTGGGCATACCCTCGTGGAGATGGCCGAGAAAGACGAACGTATCGTGGGAATAACTCCCGCCATGCCCACCGGATGTTCGATGACCTATATGATGCAACGGTTCCCCAATCGCGCGTTCGACGTGGGGATAGCCGAGGCACACGCGGTCACCTTCTCCGCGGGAATGGCAAAAGAGGGATTGATCCCCTTTTGTAACATCTACTCTTCGTTCATGCAGAGGGCCTACGACCAGGTTATTCACGACGTGGCACTGCAAAAACTGAAAGTTATATTTTGTTTAGACCGCGCGGGACTGGTGGGGCCTGACGGGCCTACTCACCACGGGGTGTTCGATTTGGCATACATGCGCCCCATTCCTAACCTCGTGATCTCGGCCCCTTACAATGAGCACGAACTTCGTAATTTAATGCATACCGCGGTGCATGGGAACGATGGACCCTTCGTGATACGATATCCAAGGGGACAAGGCGAAATACCCGAGTGGCAAAACAAGCCGAGGGTGCTACCTATTGGAAAAGGCCGAAAACTAAAAGATGGAAATCAAATCGCGCTCCTTTCCCTGGGCACGATTGGTAACAACGCGGCAAAAGCCATCGCGAAAGCGGAAGAGGCGAATATAAGCGTGGCACACTACGACATGGTGTTCCTGAAACCGATTGATGAAGAGTTGCTTAAAGAGGTTGCCGACCAATTCAAGTGTATCATTACCGTGGAGGAAGGGATAGCTAAGGGAGGCCTTGGTAGTGCTGTATTAGAATTCCTCGCGGAGAATGGGTATCGTGACCGACACGTGTTCCGGGTAGCCATCGATGATCAGTTTGTCACTCATGGCTCCATTCAAGAGTTGCATGAAATTACAGGCATCGATGAGAAGGGTATCCTTAAAACGATCGAACAGGTGCATGAAATAATACAACCTCACCCCGTGAAATCCATCGAACTGATCCGATGAAACGAATATGAAAATAGTAATCGCCGGTGCAGGCGCCGTGGGCACTCACTTAGCACGGCTCCTTGGACAAGAAAACCACGAGATCACCCTCATGGATACCGACAGGGAACGATTATCTCTTGTTCGTGACAATTCCGAGGTAATTACCATGATGGGAAATTGCACCTCGCTGAAAGACCTTGCCGAAGCAGGCACGTCTCATTCAGACCTGTTTATAGGGGTCACCCCCGAGGAATCAAAAAACATGACCTCGTGCATCTTAGCCTCGAACTTGGGAGCGAAAAAAACGCTCGCGCGTATTGATAATCACGAGTATCTACTTCCCAAAAATAGCGAGTTTTTCGAGCAGATTGGGATACACTCCATGATTTATCCCGAGTTGATCGCGGCGAAAGAGATTTCCATGGCACTAAAAACACCCTGGACACGCTTCCTGTGGGAGTTATGCAACGGTAAAATTATCTTGGCGGGAGCGAAAGTACGAGAAAACGCGCCGATCGTGAACCACCGGCTGAATGAACTCATCCAAGAAACAAAACAGTTTCACCTGGTAGCCATTAAGCGGGACGCTTACACGCTTATTCCCAAGGGAAGTGACTCGATTCTCCCGGGCGATATCCTCTACTTTACAACGCTTCGCAAAAACATGGATGCCCTCCCCGAACTGCTCGGCAAAAAATCGTTCGAAACCAAGCGCATCATTTGCATGGGTGGAAGCCGAATTACGGCTCGAACAATCCAACAGCTTCCACAAAACATACAGGTAAAAATTATTGAACAGGATCGTGAAAGGGCAGAACAACTGGTAGAAACGGTACCGCCCAATGTTACCGTGTTCGTGGAGGATGGCCGAAACATCGAGTTTTTACATCGAGAGGGAATCGCGGAAACCGACGCGTTTTTAGCACTTACCGGCAATTCGGAGGCCAACATCTTGGGCTGTATCATGGCCAAACAACAGGGTGTAAAAAAAACGGTAGCCGAAGTAGAGAATATCGATTACCTCTCCATGGCAGAACAATTCAACATTGGAACGATCATCAATAAAAAATTAATTGCCGCGAGCAAGATATACGAGTTACTGCTAAAGGCAGACGCCTCGAATATTAAAAGCCTCACTTTCGCGGACGCCAACGTGGGGGAAGTAATTGCCAAACCAAATTCTCGTGTTACCAAGAAATTGGTCAAAAACCTGGACCTTCCCTCCGATATAACATTCGGTGCTTTAATTCGAAATGGTGAACCTCTGCTGGTAGAGGGAGACACGTTAATTGAACCCTATGATCAGGTAGTGGTGTTTTTTCTGAATAGGTCGCTTAAGCAAATCGAGAGCCTGTTCAACTAATTGTTGGGGTGTGCCCAACTAACCCATTCGTCGATTCATGCGTAAATTAAACTATCGGTTCGTGCTGAGCAGCATCGGGCTCTTGCTCATGGTAGAGGCCCTCTTCATGCTGCTTTCGGCATTCGTGGGAACCTATTACCGTGAAGCCGTCACCCCGAGTATTTTCTTTTCGTCGGGAGCTACCCTGCTTGTAGGGGCGGGACTCGCTTTTGCCGGCAGGAAGCAACACCGCCCGCGGGGTCACATCACCAAGCGTGAGGTGTTCTTGACGGTCACCCTCGCGTGGATATCCCTTGCCCTTTGCGGCACCCTCCCCTATTTGCTCAGCGGTGCCATTCCCTCTTTTGCCGACGCTTTTTTCGAAAGCATGTGCGGCTTTACAACAACCGGCAGCTCCACGATAGGCGATCTGGATTCTTTTCCCCGTTCTCTTCATTTCTGGCGATCTTTTACCCAGTGGATTGGCGGGATCGGCATTATTATCTTCGCGATGTCGCTGGTGCCTATCTTTGGCGGGGGCATTTCGGGGCATTTTTTCGACGCGGAAGCCACCGGCATCGCGGTGGAGCAAGTACGTCCACGAGTAAAGGAGGTGACGCGCAACATGTTTCTCACCTATTTCAGCCTCACGTTGGTCGGCTTCTTTTTTCTTTTGGCCGGACCGATGGACGCGTTTGATGCCGCGTGCCACGCGCTTTCTTCTATTTCCACGGGTGGATTTTCGACAAAACAAGCCGGAATCGCTTTCTACGACTCCTCGTATACCGAATACGTGATCACGGTGTTAATGTTTTTAGGGGCAACCAACTTTATGCTCCTGTTCGCGTTGATCACCAGGTTCTCAGGGACTATTTTCAAGGACGAGGAGTTCCGATGGTACACGAGCATCCTGTTGTTATTTACCGTGGGAATCGCGGTGTCGCTGTTGGTCACGCATCGTACAGAAGGAGTCGAAAGTAGCTTTCGGACAGCCCTGTTTCAAGTGGTCTCCACGGTGAGCGCCACGGGGTATACCACGGCGGATTACCCGTCGTGGGGAGCGTCGTTCCGGTTGTTATTTTTAGGTTTGATGCTGTTCTGCGGCAGCCAAGGGTCTACCTCGGGCGGCATGAAGATCTCCCGGCTCGTGGTGCTGGCAAAAAACACATTGCTGGTCTTTAAGCGGCAGGTGCACCCTGAAGCGCTTTACCGGGTAAAGATCAACGGGAGGGTGATATCCGACGACACCTCGTCGCGTGTGCTGGCGTTTGCCTTCTTGTATATAACCCTCGCGGCATTCAGCGCCTTGGTGTTGAGTTTGACCGGGATGACGTTCGAGGAGTCTATTGGGGTCTCGTTCTCCTCCATCAGTAGCCTTGGCACGGGCTTCGGCGCGTACGGCCCTGGTGGAACATACGAGTCGGCCACTGTTTTCGCCAAGTATTACCTCTGCTTCTTGATGCTGGTGGGGCGGCTCGAGATCTTTACCGTGCTCTCGCTTCTGGTCCCCGACTTCTGGAAACGCTGATTGTAACTAACTAATTAATTGTCTCTCCTTCGGCTGCATCTTCTTGCCGACCCGCTAACGATGTGCAGTCTATCTGATAAAAACTCATTCCGCTGTCGCTTCACTCAAACAGCTTATCAGATTACGCCTTTTACATCGATCGGGTACCCCGGCAATAAGTTGAGGCCTTGAAGAGACAATTAAACGCGCGATTCAAATGATCAGTTCCGGAAAAAGACCGTCTCATCGATCGCGTCCACGATAATCGGTTTGGTCTTGTCGACCGTACCCGCCAATAAGTCTTTAGATAGTTGGTTAAGCACTTTACGTTGGATAACCCGCTTCACGGGCCTCGCGCCAAATTCGGGATCGAACCCCGCCTCAGCAATGCTCTTCAGCCCTTCCTCGGTATACTCCAACGTGATGCCGCTTTCGGCCAGCAAGTGCCCCACCCCTTCAAGCTGCAGGCGTACGATCTGTTCGATCTCGTGTTCCTTGAGCGGAGAGAATACCACGATCTCGTCGATACGGTTCAGGAACTCGGGGCGGATGCTCTGCTTAAGCATCGACAGTACCAGGTTCTTGGTATTCTCGATCACCTCCTCCCGGTTCAAAGGTGTGATCTTCTCGAAGTTCTCGCGGATCACGTCCGACCCCAGGTTGGATGTCATGATGATAATGGTGTTCTTGAAATTCACCACCCGCCCCTTGTTGTCGGTAAGCCTTCCATCGTCCAGCACCTGCAGGAGGATATTGAACACGTCGGGGTGCGCCTTCTCGATCTCATCGAACAACACCACGGAGTACGGCTTGCGGCGAATCGCCTCGGTAAGCTGTCCCCCCTCGTCGTATCCCACGTACCCCGGAGGAGCACCGATAAGCCGTGTCGCGCTGAACTTCTCCTGGTACTCGCTCATATCGATACGGGTCATCATGTTTTCGTCGTCGAACAGGTACTCGGCCAACGCCTTCGCCAATTCGGTCTTCCCCACGCCGGTGGTCCCCAGGAAGATAAACGATCCGATCGGCCGTTTGGGATCGCTCAATCCCGCCCGTGTACGCCTTACCGCATCGGCAACGGCCGTGATCGCTTCCTCTTGCCCTACCACTCGCTTGTGCAGTTCCTCTTCGAGGTGGAGCAACTTCTCCCGCTCGCTCTGCAACATGCGGCTCACCGGAATGCCGGTCCATCGTGATACCACATCGGCAATATCCTCGGCATCCACCTCTTCCTTGATCATCGCCCTGCCCCCTTGCCTCTGATGCAGTTGGCTCTGCAGCTCCTCGATCTCGTTCTCCTTCTCCTTGATACGGCCGTAGCGCAGTTCCGCCACCTTACCGTAATCCCCTTCCCGCTCGGCCCGGTCCGCCTCGAACTTGGCATTCTCGA
>JAAYTC010000173.1 GCA_012518155.1 Bacteroidales bacterium
CGGTGGGAGGGGCGGAGAGGTGCTTTACGTGACCTCGTTAGAAGATACGGGAGAGCCGGGGACCCTCCGTTGGGCAATAAAGCGCAAAGGGCCCCGGGTTATACTTTTCAAAGTGTCGGGGCATATCCGGCTCACCGCTCCCCTTAAAATCAATAACGGCGACCTCACCATCGCGGGACAGTCCGCCCCCGGCGATGGCATATGCATCAGCGGTTATGAAACAGTTATCAGCGCGGATAACGTGATTATCCGTTTCCTTCGATTCCGGTTGGGCGACGAAACGAAACAGGCAGCGGATGCCCTTTCGGGTTATCGCAACAAAAATATTGTCATCGACCACTGCAGCATGAGCTGGGGAATCGACGAGATAACGTCGTTCTACGACAACGAGAACTTTACCATGCAGTGGTGTTTTATCGCCGAGAGCCTGAGGAATTCAATCCACGACAAGGGGAAGCATGGCTACGGGGGCATCTGGGGAGGGCAAAACGCGTCGTTTCATCATAACCTCATCGTGCACAACGATAGCCGTAATCCCCGCTTTTGCGGCAGTCGATATTCCAACCGACCCGATAAGGAGAGGGTAGACTTTAGGAATAACGTGATCTATAACTGGGGAGCGAACAACATCTACGCGGCAGAAGGGGGGAGCTACAACCTCATAAATAATTACTATAAACCGGGGCCTGCCTCCAGCAGCGGCTCCAAAAGAAGACTGCTGAATCCCGATGCCGACGATGGTAAGAACCAACAGCCCAAAGGTACCCACGGGCGTTTCTTTATGGAAGGGAATTGGTTGGAAGGAGAGACGGAAATAAGCCATAACAACCGCCTGGGTATTGAGCTGGGGAGCTCGTTCAATCGATTCGCTCCCGGAGTTAACAAGAATGATTTAATCGAGGAGGCAGAATTTTCGTTCCTTCCCGTCTCAACAAGTTCCGCTAAAAAGGCTTACAAAGAGGTATTAAAGTACGGGGGATGCTCGCTCAATCGCGACCTTCACGATTGCCGGTACGTGGAGAATGTAGTCACCGGATCGTACAGCTTCGAGGGATCGGCAGGCAGCTCGAATGGATTGATCGATAGTCAACGAGACGTGGGAGGATGGCCCGATTATAGCACCTACAACCATTACAGGGATAGCAATGGCGACGGTATCCCGGACGGGTGGCTCGAACAACACTACCCCTCCAAAACGGCAAACGAGCTAAACGAAGCGGGATATACCTACCTCGAACTCTACCTGAACAGCTTGGTTAATCATCTCTACGGCGACAAACCACGGCAAGAAGCCGAGAACAAGTGCCATCAGGAAACATCCATTCACCCATAAAGTATTGAATAACATGTTGAAGCGCTCCTTCTCCATCCGCCTTTATATCCTGTTTTCTCTGCTCTTTCAGGTCGCGTGTGAGGGTGGGGAGGAACTTCCCATAACCGGTGAACCGGAACCGGACAAACCGGGCGAAGAGAAACCGCATACCTATCCCACGCCCGTGACAGAAACGGCCATTGCCTTCCCGGGAGCTTTCGGGGGTGGGATGGATGCCACGGGAGGACGAGGGGGAGAGGTAATCAAAGTGACTACCCTCGAGGATAACAGTCTCCCCGGGTCGTTGCGCTACGCGGTGAACCGGAAGGGGCCTCGCGTCATCGTTTTCGAGGTGGGCGGCACCATCTACCTTACCCGCGAGCTCACTATCAGCGAGGGAGACCTCACCTTGGCGGGGCAATCGGCACCGGGCGGGGGTATCACCCTGGCCGACTACCCCGTGGAGATTAAGGCAGACAACGTGATTATCCGCTTCCTCCGCTTTCGGATGGGCGACCGAAAAGTCGCGGGAGATAAAGATGCTCTTGGGGCACGCGGCCGGAAAAACATCATGATCGACCACTGCTCGATAAGTTGGTCCACCGACGAATGCGCCTCGTTTTATGACAACGAGAACTTCACCCTGCAATGGAGCATCCTCTCCGAGAGCTTGCGCCTTTCTACCCACGATAAAGGTGCACATGGGTATGGGGGAATATGGGGAGGAAGCAATGCCTCTTTTCTGTATAACCTGCTCGTGCATCACGATAGCCGCACTCCCCGCTTTTGTGGAAGCCGATACACCAACCGGCCGGAGAACGAACGGGTCGACTTTCGCAACAACGTGATCTACAACTGGGGTGCTAACAACGTGTATGGCGGGGAAGGAGGGCACTACAATATCGTGAACAACTATTACAAGCCGGGGCCTGCCTCAAGCAACCGGGGAAGGCTTATTCAACCCTACGCCGACGATGGGAAAAACACGCAGCCAAAAGGAACCTTCGGAAAATTTCACTTGACAGGGAACGTGGTGGAAGGGAGCGGCAGCGTCACCGCGAATAACCGGCAAGGGGTACACCTCCACTCCTCGTTTTCAACCTACGCGCCAGGAACAACCCTCGATGACCTGCTGGTGAATGACAGCTTCCCGACTGCAGAAGCGTCAACCTTTACTGCCGAGGAGGCCTACGAGAAGGTGTTGCTAAAGGCGGGAAGCAGTATCCATAGGGACAACACGGATACTCGATTAATTGATGAGGTGAAAAACGGAACGGCACGATTTACCGGAATGAGTCCACTGAATAGCCCGCCCTACCCCAAGCCGGGCATTATCGATAGCCAGGACGACCTGAAACCCGCGGGGGCGGGAATCGAATGGAGCCCGTGGCCTGTCGCGATAGAGCAGAGCACGCTCATCGATAGCGACGGGGATGGCATGCCCGACGCGTGGGAAATAACGAAGGGACTCGACCCCCTCACCCCGGATGCAACAGGCCGTCACTTGAGCACGGCATACGACAACATCGAGGTATATCTTAATCAATTGGCAGGCACGACCGAAAGATAAATACTTTTTTGTAAATTCCCCTTTCATTGCTATATTTGTTCTCTCATTCTATTTTTACAGTGAATTTTCCATTGATTTTAGTAAGACCAGATTTTCTTAATCAGTGATTCTATCCGCGTTCAGAAAGGGAGACAAAGTGAATTATCTGTCTATAACGACAAGCTTACGATATTACCGCATTCCATTAGTGTTGTTCCTATTGCTTTTTGTGGCAGGAATGCGACCTATTTACGCGCGGTCCACCCCGGACAATATCAATTTTTCGAGAGTAGGCATCGAAGAGGGACTCTCGCAACTCTCAGTCATGGCCATTTACCAGGATCAATTGGGAAACATGTGGTTCGGCACCCGGGAGGGGCTCAATATTTACAACGGCTCATCGACGAAAACATTGCATCCTCGGGGAGACTCCCCTAACTCCCTATCGGGTAATCTGATTAAAGCGATCGAAGGCGACTCGAAAGGGAACGTTTTTATTCACACCCAAAACGGCATTGACGAGTATGATATCCGAACAGGGGCACTACACCCCCGGGTAAAGATGCAGGTGAACGCCATGTGTATCGCGAACGACACTATTTATTACGCGAAGAAGAATGGGGTCTTCAGGGTTGAAGACGGAACTGTCCAGCTCGTGGGTGAGCTTGATATCGATACGGAGATCACTGCTCTTCGACCTGCAAGCGGGAATCGCCTCGTTGTCGGAACCATCGCCTCGGGTGTTTACAGCATGAAGTTGAGCGGGAATTCAACCCAAATATTGACACCCAACAGTCGCGTCGCTTCTCTTTTTGAGGACTCTAAGGGCAATATCTGGGTAAGCACGTGGGAAAACGGCCTATTTAAAATCGAGAAAGGGGGTGGCATAACTCGATACACGCGTAACCCGGGGAATCCCGCGGGAGGCCTGTCGTCCGATTTCGTGCGGGTAGTACAGGAAGATGACAATGGTGATTTTTGGATTGGTACTATGGAGGGGCTCGATAAACTGGACAACGAAACACAGCTGTTTTACCACTACAATTCGGAAGTACACGACGATAAAAGCCTTTCCAACGAATCAGTTTGGTCTCTTTTCAAAGACAAATATGGCAATATATGGGTGGGGACCTACTTTGGAGGTGCCAACTATTTTCATCCCCAGTCTACAGGTTATACTTTTCACAATTTAGGGAAAGGAGTTTTTGCCACGCGACCCTTCCCCATCATCAGCGAAATTATACCGATTGCCGACCACACCGTGCTTCTCTGCACCGAGGGCAACGGGGTAATCGTGTACGATACAGAAGACAGAACCTATACCGATATCCCCGGGTTGAGAAACGAGAATATCAAATCGGCTTATTACGACGAGACGAGTAACAAACTCTACCTGGGCCTTCACTTGGGAGGGCTAAGCGTGATCGATCTTGCCACACGCCAACTCACCTCGTACCGCGAGATTAGGCCGGAGTTAAATCAATCCAACATCGTGCGAAAAATCCTGCCCTACCGCGGTAACTACCTTATCGCTACCCATAACGGGCTCTACCTTTTTAACGAGGATAACGCCTCGTTCGAAATATTCTCCGAAGCGTTACACCAACACGTCACCTATTTCGTGGATCTCGCCGTGGACAAGCACGATAACCTTTGGATCGCCAGTCGAGGTGTCTACAAGCACAACCTCCACACCGGGGAAACCAAGCCCTTCTTTCACGACCCGGCCAACCCTAGCTCGCTCAGCAACAACAACGCGATAAAGATGTTTATCGACTCAAGCGATAGGCTTTGGATAGGAACCAGTGGGGGTGGTATAAACTTGTTTGACTATGACAGGGCAACGTTTTCGCGATTCACTTCCGAAAATAGTGGTCTCCGAAATAATTACGTGAGCAACATCGCCGAATCGCCCCTCGGCTTCCTCTACGTGACTACCACACGCGGCCTCTCCTATTTTCACCCGGAGAGTGACAGCGATATCCATTCACCGCCACACGACGAGCTGTCGCTGAACTCCCTCTTTAACGGGGGAATCACGATACAAGATAACGGGCGAGTGTACGTGGCCGGCATGAACGGGATGGTGTCATTCAACGAACGAGATATACTTGACGACGTGAAACCTCTCACTCTCCACTTCACCAGCCTCATGGTAAACAATAGGGAGGTGTTGCCCGGGGATGAAACCGGATTAATCACTACTGCCCTGCCGTACGCGGATGATCTTACGTTCAACCACAAGCAGTCGATCCTCCGATTCGAATTCGCTTCAGACCATATCGTCACGCAAAATCGGTACCAATATATTTACCGCGTGAGAGGACTCTCCAACGATTGGATACCCCTTCAAGACGGCCGCAACGAAATAAATCTCATGAATCTTGACGCCGGAAAGTACACCTTGGAGTTAATGGCAATATCGCCGCGCACGAAAGAGGAGATGGGGAACACCCGGGTCACCTTCCGAGTTACACCGCCCTTTTACCTAAGCACCACGGCGTATTTCTTGTACATTTTAACCGGCGTCCTGTTGATCGTGCTCTACGTACGGTACGAGCGATATAAAATCAGGTTGGAGTCGTCGCTAGAGTTTGAAAAAAAGGAGAAGGCGCACATCGAAGAGGTGAATCAATCGAAACTTCGTTTTTTCACCAATATATCGCACGAATTCAGGACTCCCCTTACCCTCATTACAAGCCAAGTAGATATGCTGATGCAGAACGATAAACTGCCTACGGCCCTGGTCGCGAGCATCTCGGGCATTGGAAGGAATGCCGCCTTGATGAAAAGTTTGATCAATGAGTTGCTTGATTTCAGGAAGATCGATAACGAGAAAATCAAGGTCAAAGTAGGCGAGTACAACATCGTGTTGTTCCTGCGTGAAATTTATACTCCCTTTGAAGAGCACGCGCGACAAAAGCAGATCGAATACAGCTACGAGCCGTCGGAGGAGGAGATCCTAGTGTGGTTCGATCCGAACCAACTCCAAAAAGTATTTTCCAACCTGCTATCCAACGCGTTTAAATTCACACCGGCGGGAGGAAAAATAACGGTACAAGTTACAAAAGGCGAGCACGATACCCACGTAGTAGTAGAGGATACCGGGATCGGGATCTCTCCCGAAAACAAGGAGAGAGTGTTCGATCGATTCTTTCAAGCGGACAACGAGGGAGGAGATACCTTGGCGTCGCCGGGCACCGGCCTCGGGCTGGCACTCACCAAAAGCATCGTGGAGGCTCACCATGGGAACATCACGCTCGATAGCGAGGTGGATAAGGGGAGCCGTTTCGAGGTCACCCTGCTGAACGGGGCAGCCCATTTCAGTCCATCAGAAAAGAGAGAAGCGGCAGATCCCAACGAACTCAGTATTCAAAAAATAAATACCTACTTACCCGAACAAGGTGCTAACCACGTGCCGGCCACTGACGAGAACGAGAAACGAAACCGGATCCTTATCGTGGAGGATAACGAGGAATTGTTGGCCGTGCTAAAGACCCTATTCGAGCCGATTTACGATGTGATAACGGCCACCAACGGGGAAGAGGGGTTAACAAAGACCATCGAACAGCAACCCCATATCGTGCTCAGCGATTTAATGATGCCGGTGATGTCGGGAAGCGAGATGTGCATGCGGATCAAGACCAACTTCGCGGTTTGTCATATCCCGGTAGTGCTTCTCACGGCACAAACCGCTGCCGAATCCAATATCGAGAGTTTTAATATGGGCGCGGACGACTACATCACCAAACCATTCGATATTCCGGTGTTGATCGCCCGGTGCAATAACTTGGTCAACGGTCGGAAGATCCTGCAAGAACGATTTGCCAAATCGACCTCATTTAACTCGAGCACGATGGCATCAAACGAGATGGATCGGGAATTCCTGGAAAAAGCAAGCCAAGTGATTGAAAAGAACATCGACAACCCCGATTTCGACGTGAACACGTTCTCTCGAGAGATGAACTTGGGCAGGACCAGCCTGTTCAATAAAATCAAGGGGATTACCGGCCAAACTCCCAACGAGTTTATCATCACCTTGAAAATGAAAAAAGCCACCTTTCTACTTTCTAACCACCCCGAGTATAATATCTCGGATATCACCTACCGCCTCGGATTTAACTCACCCAAGTATTTCTCAACATGCTTTAAGGCACAGTTCGGTATAACACCCTCCGAATACCGGTCGACAGGCATAATCGACTGATTTTAACCCGCTAGACTTTTTCCACGAGAAAGTTAAATTTTTTCGACTGTACGAAAAAGGCCCTTTTTTGAACCATTTTGAACTTTCTCCTTCCCATCAACCTCTAATTTTGTGGGTGGAGAGTGAAAAATTTAAAGGATAAAAAACTTTAAATCTTTTAATTTAATGTCTAAAACAAATCTGGATGAAAATTTTTAATTTTAAAACAATCGCTTTTTTGTTGCTTCTTGCACCGATTAGCCTTTTCGCTCAAGTCAACGTGACGGGAGTGGTAGTCGATGAGTTCGGTGAAACATTGCCCGGGGTTAATATCGTAATTCAAGGCACCTCAAGAGGCACGGTAACCGACTATGACGGGGAGTTCACCATACAGGCAAGCCCCAATGAAGTGATAGAAGCTTCTTACGTGGGATTCGAAACACAGGAAGTCCCGGTTGGAAACCAAACGAGAATCAACATCGTCCTACAGGACGGATCCGTGCAAATTCAAGCACTGGAAGTAGTGGCCGTGGGATATGGCGACGTGAGGCGTAGGGACTTAACAGGTTCCATCGCTTCGGCCGATATATCCGAAATTGTAAAACTACCGGTAGAGAACATCGCCCAATCACTCGGGGGCCGTATTGCCGGGGTTCAGGTGTCGTCGAGTGATGGCGGACTGGGGGACAACTTCAGCATCACCATCCGCGGGGCCGGCTCGTTAACACAAAGCACCGAACCGCTCTACGTGGTAGATGGCTTTCCGCTAGAATCGAGCAACATGGGGGCACTCAACCCGAACGATATCGAATCCATCGACGTGCTCAAGGATGCCTCTGCCACCGCGATCTACGGTTCGAGAGGTGCCAACGGGGTGGTTATCATCACCACCAAAAAAGGAGTATCGGGTCGTCCACAAATAGAGTACAATGGGAACGTCACCGTCAGCAATATTGCCAACATGCAAGACCTGCTCACCGGATATGAGTTCGTGGAGCTCCAGAAAGAGATCATGATGGACGATGAGCTGTTCGAGCAAAACTACCTGCGCGATGGGCGTACCCTAGAGTCGTACCGGACAGAGCCCGCCTATGATTGGCAAGATGCGATCTACCGCACGGCCATCACCAATAATCACTACCTCTCGCTTTCAGGTCTACAAGGAGATCTTCAATATTCTACTTCAGGATCGTACCTGAACCAAGAAGGGATCATCGTTAACTCGAGCCTGAACCGCTATCAAGGAAGAGTGAGCCTCGATCAGAAGCTGATGAACGATAAACTACGTGTACGTATTATATCCAACGCCACGCGTACCGAAAGAAACGGAGTTGACCCCACGGGAGGAGACACCTCGGTTAGTAACGCGCTTATGTACAGCGTATGGGGTTACCGGCCCGTATCGCCATCGGGAAAAGATCTGATGGAAGAGCTTTACGACGACGCGGTAGAGATGACCGAAGATTACCGCTTCAACCCGGTACTCTCGGCATACAACGAGTACCGCAAAACCACCACCGACAACCTGAACATCAATGGGATGGTTGATTACGAGATCATCAACAATCTCCGATTCAGGGCAA
>JAAYTC010000174.1 GCA_012518155.1 Bacteroidales bacterium
CCGAGATAAGCGGACCCGTCAGTCGCAGGTTATCCACTCCTTCTAACGTGTACGCCATTACCACACCCCCTAGGCATGTAGCAATATGAATAACCTCGCCATTCATCGATTCCAACTCTTTTTCGGTAAGAAAGGCATCGCTTGCTCCAAAATCCACGGAGCGGTCGCGCAGGCTTCGAATTCCACCCCCGCTGCCAATAGCCCCGTAATTAACGGTTACACCGTCGTGGAGACGCATGTAATCACGAAAAACAATGTTGTAGTAGGGATAAGGAAAAGTAGCACCGGCACCCGAGACCGTACTCCTCGAAGTACCATTAAAAGAATTCGTAGTACTATTATTGCAAGAAATCACGAAAAACAAAAGCGAGGAAAACAGAAAAAATCGTCTCATTAAATATTTTGAATAAACCAACTTATGGCCCTGTTTTGATTTCAGTGCAAAAATACAATTTGTATGTTACAACCCTGTTACAAATTTGTTACAAATTTGTTAAGTTTTCAGGTTGTCCCACTCAATCGAGTCATTGAAGGCATTCAAACCGATTGACCCGTTTTCTTGATGCTGTTCATCCACTCACCGTTCGGCTTTGGTTTTTAATAAGCGATCTACTTTTTCATGGAAATCAACACGTACAGTTGGATCCCACTTCCACATCTCGTCGGTAAGCATTTTTACCACCTGATTTACCTGTTCGGTTCGCGGGAAATCAGCCAGTTGATCGGCATGGATTAATACGGTAATTTTCTCCTTCGATTTCTCCGAGTTCTTCACCTTCAAGTCGTACTGCGTTTCAGACCTACCGCCGTAACGTAGTCTTAAGAAAGTGCGATACTTCTCGTGATCGTTCCATTTCCACCGCACCAAAATTGCTTCTGCCACGCTGTTCCGTTTGGATTTACTCGCGAGGTTATCTTTCATCATGTTGTCGTCCATACCTGTGCATTTTTACTTAAAATCAATAATTTTTGCAATATTCTATAATTAATCTTTAGATTTTTGCATGTTTAATTCAAATAATTACGTACATTTGCAGGACTGTCATTTTTATATGACACCTTAATTGTGAAGCCGTTCGGATTGTGAAATTTGGGCGGCTTATTTATTCATATCTATCATCGTTTCGGCTCGTACTTTTAGTATAACAACCATCAGTATAACATGTTCATGTGTTAATGTTAATTCCCCTCCAGCGAAGTTTCGCTGATTATTGTTACTTTTGCATTGGGAAATCAAACTTCCCAAGTGTAGCTTAGGAACCACGTAAAAAACAAAGAACGATGAACAACGATTATAACCGTCACGCGCTTGTACTTTTCTCAGGCGGGCAGGACTCCACCACATGCTTATACTGGGCGAAATCGCGTTTCAAGCATGTTCACGCCCTCTGCTTCGAATACGGACAACGTCATTCACAAGAGGTGGAAAATGCCCGGCGATTGGCAGAGAGAGCCGGCACCACTTTCCAGCTCGTGGAGGCAAACGTGATTGCAAAACTCTCGCTCAATTCACTAACCGACCCCTCCATGGAAATGGATGAAACGTACCCCGATAAATCTCATCCCAACACATTCGTGCCCGGTAGGAATCTATTTTTCCTCACTTTTGCCGCCGCCATCGCGTACGGCAGAGGAATACGACATATCGTGACGGGAGTATCAGAAGCCGACTACAGCGGATATCCCGATTGTCGCGATACGTTTGTCCACTCTGCTAACGCTACCCTCAACCTGGCAATGGATAGACAGTTCGAGATACATACACCTTTAATGTGGCGAAATAAAAAAGAGGTATGGCAATTAGCGGAAGAACTGGGAGTATTCGAGATCGTGCAAAACGAAACACTCACCTGCTACAATGGCATCCTCGCACAAGGGTGTGGCCACTGTCCCGCGTGCCGATTGCGCAACGAGGGCTTGAAAGAATATCTCGCCGACAAGATTACTAAATGATGAATTCGCGGCCGATAAATAAAGAGCATCTTCCCAGCCGCGACAACCAATGCTGATTAAAAATTGAATAATATGAAAATAGAAGGATTGAGCCACTTGGGTGGCAAAACAGTATACAAAAAAGAATACGATCCAGGGCTGCTTGAAGCGTTCGAAAACAAGCATCCTGAAAATGATTATTGGGTTACGTTCGATTGTCCCGAATTCACCAGTCTCTGTCCCATCACCGGGCAGCCCGACTTCGCTACAATACGGATCGACTACATCCCGGGAGATAAGATGGTAGAGAGCAAGAGTTTAAAACTCTATCTTTTCAGTTATAGGGATCACGGTTCCTTTCATGAAGATTGTGTAAATATTATTATGAAAGATTTGATTCGACTGATGAACCCTAAATATATCGAGGTAACCGGCATCTTCACGCCACGAGGAGGGATTAGTATCCACCCTTACGCGAACTATGGACGAAAAGGAACCAAATACGAAAAGTTAGCAGAGGAACGGCTCTTTGGCCACTCTTTTCCACTGTAAACTTTTCGCTCGTGAAGTTACAACTACCGGTTGAGAGTACTATTCGGTACTCTCTTCCACTTTTTGCTCGTAAATCCGTACCCAATCGATAAACATATCCGCGGGCATATCTTCCGGCCGGGCATCTCGGTTTACCCGTACCCCGATATGAAGATTAAATTCGAGGTTGTTAAACGGAAATTGTCCCGGTATATCTGTTAGTATTCGAGGATATTTTCTTGTACGGGTTTCATCCACGTAAAAAACCAGGCTATCCGGGTATTTCTCTACAGCATACACGTGAAATTGATTCGGATTTACACCCACCAACGCGCTAGAAGGGGGATTGTCAGGCATCCCCTGGGTGGTGGTGTACTCCGATGTGATGGATTGATACACGAAATTATCCATGCCATACGCTTCCATCAGGTCGATCGTTATATTTTCTGCACCACTGGTAGGAACTAGCGAAATATAAGGTACAGCTCCCGCGGCAGGATTCACGCGAGCCCGCACCTCAATTCTTCGTACCGATCCCGGGCTCACGCCTTCTCTTGAAATTCCTCCGGTGAGAAAAGGAAGTTCGCCGTTATTTGCTGAATTTTCGACTCCCCGTAATATAAGGTTGCCTTCTCGTGGCACGTAAAGTGCCTCGTTATCGCTCATGTAGCGGTTCGCGGCGAGATCTCCACGGGATATTGTCGACCATACGGCCCTATCCAAGGGGGTGTCCATGTTGTCTTCCCATACCAAGGACCAACCTTTTCGGTATTTTTCAGCATCTTCTTTTGCTGTTCCCGTACATGCAGCCAGCCCTATTATTAAAAAGGTGGTAATCGCGATAATAGTGTTACGTTTGTTCATTGTTCATTTTAATTTAACGGTGACTTGTTGCTATAATCGACCAACACGTGGTTGTCCGGTATGCTGAATCATCCGCTCAGATTCCAAATACAAACATACGCGTAATCCTTTTTCGAACTTAAAAACTCCGCACAATTAGTGTTAATCCTTCGAAATTCCTGTGAAGCAATTTTCATTCGGCACTCCCCGGTGCCTTTTGCTTTTTTCACCCGTTTGTTTACGTGTAAAACACCGAAAATCGGATAAAAAATCAACTTTTTTATTACCTTTGCCTCCTTACATGATTAAAATGATTTTTTCATCCTATTCATTATGCCAACAATTTCGCAGCGAGGCCTACAAATGCCCGCGTCACCCATACGAAAATTAGCCCCACTTTCCGATGCTGCTAAAGCAGAGGGAGTACGGGTATATCACCTTAATATAGGGCAGCCTGATTTGCCCTCGCCCGCTTCAGCACTTGAAGCCATACGCAACATCGATCGCACCACGTTGGAATATAGTCCCAGCGATGGATACCGCTTCTACAGGGAGAACTTGGTAGCGTATTACCAAGAGTTTGGTATCGATTTAACGGCCGACGAGATTATTATCACCGCGGGCGGATCGGAAGCAGTGCTTTATGCTTTCTTAGCATGCTTGAACCCGGGAGATGAGATAATCGTGCCCGAGCCGGCGTATGCCAACTACATGGCGTTTGCCATCTCGGCCGGTGCGATTATCCGCACAATCCCCTCAACCATGGAGACCGGTTTCGCGCTGCCCCCGATCGAGGAGTTCGAGAAGCTGATCAACGAACGGACCAAGGGAATTCTTATCTGCAACCCCAACAACCCAACGGGATACGTCTACACGCCACACGAAATGGAGCAAATTCGGGACCTCGTGCAGCGGAATAACCTCTACCTCTTCTCCGACGAAGTGTATCGCGAGTTTATTTATAACGATACTCCTTACGTGTCGGCATGCCACTTAAAAGGGATTGAAGAGAATGTGGTACTGATCGACTCGGTATCGAAGCGATACAGCGAGTGCGGTATCCGAATCGGGGCACTGATCACGAAAAACCGAGCCGTGCATCAAACAGTTATGAAATTTTGTCAAGCACGACTGAGCCCACCCCTGATTGGACAAATCGCTGCCAACGCATCGCTCAAAGAAAACGGAGCCTACATGCAGCATAACTTTGAAGAGTACAAGAGCCGGCGCGACTTTATCATTGAACGGCTCAACCAAATACCCGGGGTCTACTCCCCCATGCCGCAAGGAGCCTTTTACACGTTGGCACGGTTGCCCGTGGAGGATGCCGACGCGTTCTGCGCATGGTGCCTGTCCGACTTCCGGTACGAGGGACAAACCCTTTTCATGGCACCGGCATCGGGGTTCTACGTTACACCCGGCCTTGGCAAGGACGAGGTTCGCCTGGCGTACGTACTCAACAAGGAAGATTTAAACAATGCCCTCACCGTGCTCGAGAAAGCACTGGAGGCGTATCCCTATACCATTCCTCATGAACGCAGAGCTATTCATAGCAAGACGGATCTATAAAGGAGACAAAAAAAACAATAAACGGGTCTCTTCGCCCGCCATCAAGATAGCTATCGCGGGCATCGCGCTAGGGTTAGCAGTGATGATCGCGGCGGTATGCATCATCGTGGGATTCAAAAACGAGGTACGGGCCAAAGTGGTCGGCTTCGGCTCCCACATCCAAATCACGGCCTTCGAGAGCAATAGCTCCTACGAACATACACCGATCGCGCTCTCCGATACGCTGGCTAACATTTTGGCGAGTAACCCGGAGATTCGCTATTTTCAATCGTACATCACCAAACCGGGAATCATCAAAACGGACGAAGATTTCATGGGAGTGGTGCTCAAAGGAGTTTCCGAACGATACGATTGGGATTTTTTTGAAACGAACCTGCTGGAAGGCGATATTATTCATCCCGACGATACCACAAGCAGTAACCGGGCCATTATATCGAAAGAGATAGCCGATAAGCTGCAGCTGAAAAAGGGCGACAGCTTTACCTGTTACTTCGTGCAGGAGCCGGTCCGTGCCCGCCGTTTCTATATCTCGGGCATCTACCAGACCAACTTTGAGGATTACGACAAGCTGTTCGTGGTGACCGAAAAACAAGTACTGGCCTCCCTCAACGGGTGGGACGACGATATGGTGAGCGGCATCGAGGTGTTGGTGAACGACTACAACCGACTCGACCGGACCGCGCAAGACCTCTTTTTCGAAATGGCGTCGCATACCGACCGGCTTGGAAACGCGCTCTACACCCGCTCCATTAAAGAGATCAACCCGATGATCTTTAACTGGCTCAACCTACTGGATATGAACGTGTGGGTCATCATCATCCTGATGCTGGTAGTCTCCGGTTTCACCATGATATCGGGGTTGCTGATCATCATACTGGAACGCACCAACATGATCGGCATGCTTAAATCGATGGGAGCCCCGGATATCAGCATCCGGAAGGTGTTCCTCTATCTTTCTGCTTTTCTAATTGGACAGGGTATGCTATGGGGCAATCTCATCGCGCTGCTCTTCTGTTTTATCCAAGACCGCTTCCAGATCCTGAAGCTGGACCCGGCGACCTACTACCTTACAGCGGTTCCGATCGATATGAATCTGCTTCATATTCTCCTGCTCAACGCAGGCACACTATTGGTTTCTTTGTTAATGATGATTGGCCCCTCCTACTTGGTCGCCCGAATCACTCCCGCTAAATCGATCCGGTTCGAGTAAAAATCGTTTTTTTTATTTAAGTTTGTATACTGTATATACAGAGGTCAACTTATTATTTTTGTAACTAACTTGGCAAACTTAACACGATGAGAATACTTCATACGGCAGACTGGCACTTGGGAAAGCGACTGGATGATTTTTCCCGGATGGAAGAACAACGAGCGGTCTTACAAGAGATCGGCGAGGTAGCCGACCGGGAAGAAGCGGACGCGGTGCTGGTGGCAGGAGATCTTTTCGACACGTTTAATCCCTCGACGGAGGCGGTGGAACTGCTGTACAAGACGTTGAAGAAGCTGACGAACAATGGCCGCCGACCGGTCATCGCGATCGCGGGCAACCACGATTCACCCGACCGGATCGAGTCGCCCGATCCCCTGGCTCGCGAATGCGGCATCATCTTCGCGGGATACCCCCACTCCACGATCCCCCCCCTCCGTCTCGATACGGGACTGGAGGTTGTGCGGAGCGACGAAGGGTTCTTGGAGCTCTCCCTTCCCGGGATCGCGACGCCTCTACGGATCCTGTTAACGCCCTACGCCAACGAGTTCCGGCTGAAAGCTTACCTGGGCCATGAAAATAACGAGGAGGAGATGCGTGCCCTGTTGCAAGAGAAATGGCAACAGCTGGTGGATCGGTACTGCGACGACCGGGGCGTGAATATCTTGGTGTCGCACCTCTTCATGATTCAGAAGGGAGAGCCCCTCCCCGAGGAACCCGAAGAGGAGAAGCCAATACTGCACGTGGGCGGCGCGCAGGCGGTATACACGGAAAATATCCCCCGCGGCATACAGTACACGGCACTGGGGCACCTCCACCGGATGCGAAAGGTGGGCTCCACCCCTTGCCCCGTCTACTATAGCGGCAGCCCCCTATCCTACAGCTTTGCCGAGGCCAATCAAAAGAAGTACCTGTTAATGGTGGACGCGCTCCCCGGCGAATCGGCAACCGTACAAGAGATCGAACTCACCCAGCGGCGGCCGCTCCTACGTAAACGCGCCGAGGGGGTAGATGAGGCCCTCCAATGGCTTGCCGAAAACCGGGACGCGCTGGTGGAGCTGACGCTGGTGACCAACACATTCCTCACCGCTCGAGAAAGGAGAGAGCTCCACGCTGCCCACCCGGGCATCGTGACCATCATCCCGGAAGTCACCCTTACCGATCATCAAATGGGCAGTCCTTCGAAGCGGGTCGACCTGGACCAAGGTATCGAGTCGCTCTTCCGCGATTACTTCAAGCACGAGAAAGGACAAGACCCCAACGATGAGATCATGGAGCTATTCACCGAACTACGAGCAGAAGAGGAGACCGAAGAATGATACCGATAGAACTAACCATACAGGGGCTCTACTCCTACCAGGAGCGACAAACCATCGACTTCACCCGGCTTACTGCCGCCAACCTGTTCGGCATATTCGGGCCGGTGGGCAGCGGCAAATCTTCCATCTTGGAGGCGATCACCTTCGCGATTTACGGGCGGACCGACCGGCTCAACCTCTCAGGTGACAACCGTTATTACAACATGATGAACCTCCGGTCGAACGAGCTACTGATCGATTTTATCTTCGAGGCAGGGAAGGAAAGGGTGAGCTACCGGGCTACCGCACGCTGCATGCGGAACAGCCGCAATTTCGACGATGTACGAACACCGGAGCGCACGGCATACCAAAAGAGAGGGGACGAGTGGATACCGATCTCGTTGGAAGCACTGGAACAGGCCGTGGGACTGAGCTACGACAATTTCAAACGAACCATCATCATCCCGCAAGGGCAGTTCCAGGAATTCCTCCAACTGGGAAATCGCGACCGTACACGGATGATGAAGGAGCTCTTCAACCTCGAAAAATACGAGTTCTACTACAAGGTGGTGTCGCTGGAAAAGAAAAACGACGCGCAACGGCAACGTATCCAAGGCCAGTTGCAACAGCTTGGAGAAATCGACCCGGAGCAGGTGAAGGAGTACGAAGAACGCTTGTCGCTGTTGGTAAAGAATATTGATGAGCAGGAGAAAAAGTTGCGGGCCGCCCAGCAGCAGGAGGAGGAGCTTAGAAAACTACAGGAGCTGGTCCAAAAGAGAGAGGAGGCC
>JAAYTC010000175.1 GCA_012518155.1 Bacteroidales bacterium
CGTTGGCGGACATGTATGAACTGAAAGATGGAAGAAAATTCAACTGGGACGATTTTATCCCCGGGTTTAACGCGAACAACGCGGTGAAAGAGGAGGCTTTCGTTGCCGCGCACACGAGCGGTGAACTCACTTCCGTTCCCGATACAGCCCTGCTGATATCGATCTACGAACAGAGAGACCCCCGCTTGACGGAAACATTGATCGTTCCCTACTCTACCTACGTGGGCTGGAACGCGAACCAAGCCAGGGAAATGTTGTTCGTGATAGCACCCGGAACGAATGAAAACTTCGGGCAGATAAGAAACAACCGTGGATGGTACACCTACCTATGGCGCAAATTTGTTCCGGAAGGAAATATGGACGGTGAGTTGACCAACCGCGCGCATACACCGTTCAATTTCCCGCTTATCCGCTATGCCGATGTTTTACTGATGTTGGCTGAAGCGTATAACGAAAATAATCAACTGGCGGACGCGGTGACCGAATTGAATAAAGTGCGGCAGCGTCCATCCACCAACATGCCGGCACTTAATAGTGGCCCCGAGTGGTTGAGCGTCGGATCGAAGGAAGATATGTTCGATCGCATCATGCACGAAAGAGCCGTGGAGCTCGCAGCAGAAGGACATCGCTTCTTCGACCTCAAGAGATGGGGGCTCGCGGAATCAATGCTTAGCGACGTGGTAGAGAAAACCATCACGGGCGGTAATCTCTATACCCGCAAATTTGAAGACCGTGACCTCTTATGGCCAATACCGGGCCAGGAAATCGAGACCAACGAATTGTTGACTCAAAACCCGGGCTGGTTCTAATTTCTTTTAGCCGGAAGTGCCGCGTGTTAAATCGCCACTTCCGGCTTTTTTTTGCCTTTTTTTTCGAAACTCTAAATTTTAAAAGATAACTACATGAGCCGGTTCGCGCCTTTATACGCGAAAAAAAATTATCTTTGCAGATTCACTTAACGCGTGTACGCGATATGCATGGTAATCTAAAAACAAGCTAAGTATATGAATCATTTCTATCTTGTCATTTCTCTCTTTCTCTTTTTCACTTTTTGCTCCGAGAAACAGGAGAATGAAATTCCTTTAAGTTCAACTATTCTATTTGAAGAACCCATTCCTGAACATCCTCGGCTGCTTTTTTCTAAAGCCGATGAGGAGAAAATAAAAGAACAAAGCAAATCAGACCCTCTCCTGGGTAAGCTCGTGCAGTTACTAAAAGAAGAGGCCGATAAAGCACTCGAGCTTCCCATGATAGCACCGCCTAACGACTTGAGCAAAAGCAGGGAGCACGTGTATCGCGTTATCACACTGGGTACCGCCTACCGCATTTTTGAAGATGTAGCCTACGCGGAGGGGGTGGAAAAAATATTAATGAACTTATGCCAATACCCTGATTGGAACCCGGCACACTACCTGGATGTAGCGGAAACAACTACCGCCGTGGCTATCGGGTACGATTGGCTGTATGACTACCTGAGCGACGAGGCAAAAGAGCAGGTAGAAAAAGCGATTCGAGAGAAGGCATTAACCTTGGCAATTCCGGTTTACGAGGCTACCGGTAACGAGGGCTCATGGGCTAAACGGGAGACTAACTGGAACGTGGTGTGTAACACGGGTATGACCCTGGGCGCGTTAGCCATTGCTGAAAAAGATCCCGCCTTAGCGGAGAAGATTATTTCTTATTCGGCCCGGTTCGTACCCAACTGCTTAAAGCATTACGCCCCGGATGGCGTCTGCTACGAAGGACCGGGTTATTGGAATTACACCAATGTTTACCTATCGCTGTTGTTAAAGAGCCTGAACGATAATATTGGCCATGATTTTGAAATATCATCACTATCGGGAGTAGACAAAACAGTCTCTTATTACGTGCAGTCGATGTCGCCCATCATGCGTGAATTCAATTTCGCCAACTCGGGGAGAGGGGGATCATCGGCAAGCCCGCTCTTTTTCTATTTTGGCGACAAGTTCAATCAACCGGAGGTGATTAACCATTACCGAAACGTGTTAACCGATATCGTGGAAGGAGAGCGAAATCACTCGAAATGGCATTTCTTCTTGTCCGTCGCCTGGTACCAACCGGCGGCAGGAACAAAAGAAGCCACTTTCCCACCACTTCAGGTGTTCAAAAACGATATGAACCCGATTCTCGCGTTTAATGGCGACCGGTCGGTGGACGGGTCCATTTTTCTCACTGCAAAAGGAGGGGATCCGGACGAGGCGCATCAGCAATTAGACGTGGGCTCCTTCATTATCGACGCGGAGGGTGTGCGCTGGGCCGACGATTTAGGATCCGATAGCTATAGCCTACCCGGTTTCTGGGAATACCGCCCCGATGGCAGGAGGTGGACTTACTTCCGGAACACCAACTTTAGTCACAACACGTTGGCAATCGACAACCAGCTCCAACACTCGGGAGGTAAGGGCACGCTCGCGCAATACCGGACGGAGGGGGAGGAACCCTTCGGCGTTATCGACATGACCACGGTATATAAAGATCAAGCCGCGTCTGCTCTTAGAGGATTTAAGTTCCTGGATAATCATACCATGCTTATACAGGACGAGATAACACCTTTAACGGATAACCAATCGATTACCTGGTCGCTCATCACGAGCGCGGAGATCGACGTGGAGGGAACCACGGCCATACTAAAGTCGGGAGGGAAGCAGTTTTTCATCAAAGCGGTGTCGCCCGCGGGTGCACGTTTACAGGTGGAAGAAGCGAAAACTTTTTCGGAGATCGAAAACTCACTAACAGGCTACCAAATGCTGAAAATCACGGTCAGCTCCAAGGAAATAAAAGAGGTTCCACTCAATGTTTTGGCCGGAAGCGATAAAGCACGCGTTGATCAACACGCGCGAAAAGAGCATGCCAAGTTATCTTCATGGAAATAAAATTTAAAGGCCTATTTTAGGAAAAGCTCAATGAAAAAAGAATCTTTAATTCTACTCTTTTTTTGCCTTTCATTGCTGCAAGGCTATGCTTTCACGGAAAAGAATCTTCTACAGAAATCGATAGAAGAGGTAAACGTGAAAGAGGTATTAATTAAAAATCAAGCATGGGTGCCCTACCCCGATTACAACGACCGAGATGGATGGGATCGACTCACGGGTTCATTCAAATCGGACTATATCGCGCGGGGTGAGCAGGCCCTGGATTATAACTGGATCGTGATCAGGGCCACCGATTACCTCGACTTCGAACGAACGGGTGCTCGTACCACCATGGAGTCGCCTTATGGCAGAAATAATCAGGCCATTATAGATCTGTTCATGGCAGAGCTGGCCGAAGGGAAGGGGCGTTTTATCGATCAACTCATCAACGGAGTCTATTTCAGCTGCGAGATGACCTCATGGTCTATCGCCGCCCATCAGGTACGCCAAAGTAACGGGCGTTCGCTGCCCCTGAAAGATGAACATCTTATCGAGTTGGCATCGGGCGATATGGGCAGCGTGTTCTCGTGGATTTACTACTTCTTTCAGGAGGAGTTCAACAAAGTGGATCCCACTATCTCTCACCGTCTTCGCCACGAACTGGAGGAGAGGATGTTAAAGCCCTTTTTAGAGAAAGAGTTCTGGTGGATGGGTTTTAATTACCAACCCGGAATGATTATCAATAATTGGAACGTGTGGTGTAACTTTAACGTGTTACAGAGCTTCCTGCTTTTGGAGAACGACGAGCAGCGGCTGACCGACGCGGTAATCAGAACCATGCAATCGGTTGACCAGTTTATCAACTACTCGAAAGAAGATGGGGCCTGCGAAGAGGGGCCATCCTACTGGGGACACGCGGCAGGAAAAATGTACGACTACCTGCAACTGCTGCACGACGCGAGCGATGGAAAGATATCGATATTCGAGATTCCGATGATAAAAGATATGGGGGAATATATATCCCGATCGTATGTTGGGAACGGCTGGGTGGTAAATTTCGCCGACGCTTCGGCTAGGCTATCACTCGATCCGCACCTTATTTTCCGCTATGGCAAAGCGGTACATAGCGATGAGATGATGGGATTTGCACGTTACCTTTCTGAAAACAGGAACAGCGCCACGGCACCCATGTACGGAAGAGATATATTCAGGACGTTTCAATCACTGTTATATCACAAGGAATTCTTGGAAAACAGGCTCCCCTACTCCACTCCCCGTAACACTTGGTACCCCGAAACCGAATTTTGCTACATGAAGAGCGAGGGGGGACTCTTTTTTGCATCGAAGGGTGGATTCAACAACGAAAGCCATAACCATAACGATGTAGGCACCTTCTCGTTGTATATCAACGAAACACCCGTTTTCATTGACGTGGGAGTCGGCACTTACACGCGACAAACATTCAGCGGCGAACGGTATAC
>JAAYTC010000176.1 GCA_012518155.1 Bacteroidales bacterium
CAATTATTAGTACGATGGGCAAACTCAGATTTGCCCTCGTACTTCTTCAGAAAAAAGTTTTATCGGACAACAGTGAAATAAATTGAGTTTGAAATGGCATACTTACAACAGATTACTATTGCAACCCTTGTTTTCCTCTCGGTAATAAGATGTACGCCCACTACGCGAGGAGATAACACAACAAACATCGAAAAAGCAGTTCCGGTTTGGGCGGAAGGGCGGGAAAAAGAGATGAACCTTACCCTCGGATTTAGAGGAAGTTTTACAGCCGAGGAGGTACAAAAGGTACAAGATACAGAAATAAAGATAGCGGCATCTTCCCTCTACCGGATGTACGTGAACGGTCATTTCATCGGTTCAGGCCCCGCGAGGGCCGCCCATGGCTATTTCCGAATCGATGAATTCCCCGTGAAAGATTTCATTAAAGAAGGTGAAAACATACTCGCCATCGAGGTGGCCGGTTATAACGTGAATTCTTATTACACCCTCGATCAGCCGTCGTTCCTTTTGGCTGAGATGAGTGTGGACGGTGAGGTGATGCTAGCGACCGGTTCAGGAGATGATTTTGAAGCATTTCAAATCAACGAGCGGTTGCAAAAAGTGGAGCGATATAGTTTTCAACGCCCTTTCACGGAGTATTACCGAATGTCGGAAGGATATGATCGATGGCGCACTATGGGCGATGTGTCCATTGAGAAAGTACCATTAAGCACCATGCCCTCCGTGGAGCTTCTCCCGCGCCATGTGGATATGCCCACGTTCGATGTGCGAGAGCCAGTTAGCTTACATTCCAGGGGGAGTGTCACGAAAATCACTCCGGAAAAATACCATAAAGATCGTTCATTGGTCGCGATTAGTGAAAAACTAAAAGGGTTCACCGAAGATGAACTGGAGGTATATCCTGTCTCTCAAGAAATTCAAGAGATAGTAACAAACGCTCAGGAGGTGATCGCTGCGCCGTATGCCACATCGGGCGTTGCTTCCCTCAAAGAAAATGAATTCAATATTTACGATTTCGGCACTAATTTCTCGGGGTTTATTGGGGCACGGATTAACTGCAGCGAACCCACGAGGATCATGTTCTATTTCGACGAGTTACTGACCGACGGCGATGTAAAGACAAAACAGCGGCAGAGAGATATCTGCAACCATATCGTGTATGAACTGCAACCGGGAGAATACGACTTGGAAACCATGGAGTCCTATACCTTCCGCTACCTTAAGCTAATGGTGCTGGAAGGAGAAGGGGAGATTGAAAAAATCTACTTGCGGAAATTTTCTTATCCGGATAATAAGAACGCTCTGTTCGTGAGCAACAACGATAAGTTGAATAAAATTTTTGACGCTGCTAAACAAACATTCCGTCAAAACTCGGTAGATGTTTTCATGGATTGCCCTTCTCGTGAACGGGCGGGCTGGCTTTGCGACAGCTATTTTAGCTCCATCACCGAGAGAGTGCTCACTGGACAAACCGCCGTGTCAGAAAACTTCTTAGAAAATTACGCACTACCCGAGCGGTTTGAGTTTCTGCCCGATGGAATGATCCCGATGTGTTACCCGGCCGATCATAACGACAGCGTATTTATCCCTAACTGGTCGCTTTGGTTCATTCTTCAGGTGGAAGACTACGCGCGCAACGGGGGCGATCCTCGATTGGTTGCTCAACTGAAACCTCGCGTGACCGATTTGTTGGGTTATTTTTCGAAATTCGAAAACGAAGATAATTTACTGGAAAAGTTAGAGAGTTGGGTATTCGTTGAATGGTCGAGAGCCAATGAATTCACACAAGACGTCAATTACCCCACCAACATGCTTTACAGCACCGCGTTGGCATGCGCTGGCCGCTTGTATGAAAACGATGAATGGTTGAGTAAATCGGACGATGTGCGGGAAGCCGTGTTGAATCAATCCTACAACGGGGAGTTCTTCGTGGATAATGCCATCAGGGAAGAAAATGGGGAACTCACGGTTACTGACAATACCACGGAAGCGTGCCAGTATTACGCGTTTTTCTTTAACATCGCCACTCCCGAGTCCCATCCGGAGTTATGGAA
>JAAYTC010000177.1 GCA_012518155.1 Bacteroidales bacterium
CCGACCGGCACATCGGCCTCGATTTGAAAATAATACCCCTTGGCTACCGCGTGTTCGATATACATCTCGGCATTGGGAAGGACATCATCCACCGCCTTGGCCAAGATAAAACAGAGCGACCGCACGTAGGTACGCATGGCCGAGTTATTAGTCACGTCCACGAACTCCACTATTTTAGGTCGGTACACCCGGTAGTTAAGTGACTCGGTTCGGTTATTTACTTTCGCGTTTGCGATTAAATAAGGAGATTTCACCTCGAAAACGTCAATCAGTTCCTCAAGCGTGGAACCAATTTTTATATCCTTGCTGGTATTGGTGTTAATACAAGTAACACGTACAGTATCTATCATGCTTTATAGTTTGATGTTTCACGTTTTTTTTGCAAATAAAGGTTTTTTCACTATATTTAAACAATACTAGGGGGCCCTCGGAAAAACTCAAGCAAGCTTGGCTCTTCTCTCGGCTTTCACTATATTTGAATAATATTAGGAGGCGCCTCGGAAAAACTCAAGCAAGCTTGGCTCTTCTCTCGGCTTTCACTATATTTGCATGCTAATATACGCTTTTTATTGAGAATGGACTACAGTTTCTTCGATTTTTTGAGATTACTGGGTGCGATGGCCCTGTTCCTTTACGGGATGAAAACCATGAGCGACGGCCTCCAAAAACTGGCCGGCAACAAGCTCCGGAATGTTTTGTCGGCTATGACACGGAACCGGGTCACGGGAGTGCTCACGGGGCTGATGATCACGGCACTTATCCAATCTTCCTCCGCTACCACGGTCATGGTAGTAAGTTTCGTGAACGCGGGTCTGCTAAGCTTGGTGCAATCCATCGGTGTGATAATGGGGGCCAATATCGGTACCACGCTCACCGCGTGGATCATTGCTTTCTTCGGGTTCGGGAAATTCTCCATCAGCGCGCTTTCCATCCCCTTGATGGGGATATCGCTCCCGCTTATCTTCTCCTCGAAGAGCAAGAACAAATCGCTGGGAGAGTTTATCTTCGGGTTTGCCTTCCTCTTCATGGGCCTCGATCTTCTGAAAGACTCCATGCCCGATTTGCAAAACAATCCCGAGGTTCTATCTTTTCTACAGAACTTTACAGGCAGGGGTATCTGGTCGGTTCTCTTTTTCCTGTTGATCGGCACCGTGCTCACCGTGATCGTTCAGTCGTCGAGCGCCACGATCGCCCTAACCTTGATCATGGCAGTAAAAGGGTGGATTGACTTCCCGAGCGCTGCCGCGATGATCATGGGGGAAAATCTCGGCACCACGCTCACCGCCAACCTCGCGGCCATTCCGGCAAACATATCGGCGAAACGAGCGGCGTTCGCGCACTTCCTATTCAATGTCCTGGGACTTATATGGTTGACATTCGTGTTCAACCATTTCGTGGAAATAGTCGACAACACTATTGCCAAAGCCACATCCGTGTACCCCAGCGACATGTCATCGTTCTTGGCCTCGCTTACCCCGGGGCAATACGAGCAGATAACCACGCTTCCCCGGTCGGAACTGCCCCCCGACCTCGCGTCGATACAAAGCCAGTACCTTAGTTACCAAGCCGCCACCTCCTACGGGTTATCACTGTTTCACACGCTGTACAACATCTGCAACGTCGCGATCATGATATGGTTCGTGAAATTCTACGAAAAAGCCTGTATTTTTATAGTCCGTCCGAGGAAAGGCGACGACGAGGACGAGGAATTTATACTAAAATATATATCCACCGGGATCGCGTCCACGGATGAGCTCTCTATTCTCCAAGCAGAGAAAGAGGTGGAAGTGTACGTGGCGCGTACCCGGAAGATGTTTGGCTTTGTCAAAAAAATGACCAATAGCAATCACAACGATAAAAAGTTCATGAAGCTGTATAATCGGACCGAAAAGTACGAAGATATATGTGATCAAATGGAAGTAGAAATTGGGTCGTACTTGGGCAAAGTGGCCGAAGGCAGGCTGAGTAATCACAGCAAGGAACGGGTGAGGGGAATACTTCGAGAGGTAACGGAGATCGAGAGCATTGCCGACTCGAGCTGCAACATCGCCCGGCACCTGAAACGGAAAATGGAAGCCGATGTGGTGTTCGAAGAGATGATCATCGAAAATATCAACAGCATGTACGAGTTGGTGGACAAGGCATATGACAACATGCAGGCTCTGCTGAGGAACCGCAAAGTAACAGAAGCCCAACTGTTGGAAAGCAAGCACATAGAGAACAGCATCAACGAGAAACGAAATATGCTGAAGCGAGAGAACGTGGAAAACCTGAACCAAAACCTCTACGCGTACCAGAACGGCGTCTTCTACATGGATATCATCTCTGAATGCGAGCGGATGGGCGATTATATCATGAACGTGATCGAATCTTTGGAAATGAAAGAGAGTTAAGCCGCAAAAGTTTATTATCTTCGTCCTCAAACCCGAAGTAATATGAACGACTGGAAAAAACGACTGGATATAGTTTACTCCACCAATCCCGATTATCATTATAAC
>JAAYTC010000178.1 GCA_012518155.1 Bacteroidales bacterium
CCGACGACCGTAGCATACCATTTAGTCCCAAGAACAAGTGGGTTATCACGTTGCCTAATAAGATAACCTCCATGAAATCGCGCGCGTAGGGAAGTGTTGCATCGCTCGCGCCAAAAAAATAGAGAATAGGGTCAAGAAAAGTAAATGCAACGATCGAGAATCCCACCCCGATGATAACATTCAGCGTTAAAGCATTTCCCAGAATCGTATTCGCGGTTTCATAATCCTCCTGTCCCATACGTATCGAAAGCAGGGTAGCCGCCCCCGCGCCAACCAGTGAACCGAAAGCTGCCGCGAGATTCATTAATGGAAATGTAATCGCTAACCCCGAAATGGCCAATGCTCCTACACCATGTCCGATAAAAATACTATCCGTTATGTGGTAGAGCGAAGATGCTGTCATGGCGATAATTGCCGGAACCGCGTACTGTATCAATAGTTTTCCTACTTTTTCCTTTCCCAGGGAAGTAGGAGTTTTCAACATACTCATGTTATACTTGTTAATTTTGTGGACGCGAAGCTACTAAAAAAAGAGAACACATTTCGTTAAGTAAAACCAACATAAGGCAATAATGCTTGATACTTAGTACGTAGCGGCGTGTCAAGCCTGAGCCTCGATCTCAAACAATGAGCAGTAGCAGTTGAAACCACGATCATGTATTATGAAGAATTAATCGGTTTTATGCTTGCAAATTTCACGAAAATGTAGTAATATTGCACCCGCGTTTATTTGAAGTGCCGAGACGGTTGAAACTTATGCGTTTTTACTCCTGTTCTCGTGCATACACGATAAAGTCGGTCCTATAGCTCAGCTGGTTAGAGCACATGACTCATAATCATGGGGTCCTTGGTTCAAGCCCAAGTGGGACCACGTACAACAAACAATTAAAGAAGAGGGATTCCGATTAATTCAGGAGTCCCTCTTTTAATATTAGGTATGGGAATCAAAAAGTTTTATTGAATTCAAGCGTGTACTCCGTGGGTATGTATCCCGTTATCTTTTTAAACTGCCTGTTGAAGTTTGAGATATTGTTGTAACCTACCTCGTAGCAAATTTGGGTGATTGTTAAACAAGGACATCGACGGGATGGTAGAAATAGAGTTTATTCCTTACGGCTGCTCCACCCTACGAATTAATATTTTCCCTGTAAGAAATAAATAAAACGCCAATCGTGTGGAATAAAAAAAGGTGCCGGACTATTTGCAGCCGGCACCTTTTTTTAAGTCATCTTTAGGAGAGATTATAGATCAGTGATGAGCTGATATTTTGGTACGAGCGTTTTCATAATGCTCCACCCGATAAGGTAAGCAAAAGCGCACACGCAGAAAACGATGAAATAACCCGATTCAATCCCTTCATATACCATGAACCTCATGTTGGTGTTCGCGGCATGGTCAAACAGGATACCAGAGCTCTGGTTGATGAAATAAGAGCCGACTCCTCCGGCCATTCCCCCGATCCCCGTGATGGTAGCTACGGCGTGTTTGGGGAACATATCGCTCACGGTGGAGAAGATGTTAGCCGACCATGACTGGTGAGCCGCCGCGGCGATACCGATAATGATAACCGGTATCCATACCGAAAAAGATCCTAACGGTTGCGCGAACAAAACAAGTACTGGGAAGCACGCGAAAAGAAGCATGGCGCGCATACGTCCTTGATAAGGGTCCATTTTTTTCTTGTTCATAAAATAAGCGGGGAAATATCCTGCGGCAAAAACAGAAATCATCGAGATAGCATACACAACGAACACGTGGGGTGCACTTTGCGTGGAATCGAGCCCATATACTGAACTCAAGTAAGCCGGTATCCAGAAGAG
>JAAYTC010000179.1 GCA_012518155.1 Bacteroidales bacterium
AGGAAAATGCCACGCGGAGGCTTAATTTAGCGCAAGCGTTCAACCCCATCGGTTCACTCTTGGGTATGTTCGTTGCCATGAACTTTATCCAGGCGAGACTCGACCCGATGAGCACAACCGAACGGGCCGTGCTTTCCGATCCGGAATTTGAAGCGATGAAGCAATCCGATCTTTCTATCCTGATAACGCCCTACCTGGCCATAGGGTTAGTGGTAATTACCATGTTCCTTATCATCCTTACGACGAGAATGCCAAAAAATGGAGACGCCGACAAAAGTCTCCATTTCGGCGCTACCCTGAAACGTATTTTTTCCATCCCTAACTACCGCCAGGGAGTTATCGCGCAATTTTTCTATGTTGGCGCACAGATCATGTGCTGGACCTTTATCATCCAGTATGGTACACGCGTTTTCATGGGTCAGGGAATGGAAGAGCAAGCTGCGGAGGTATTATCTCAAAGGTATAATATTACCGCGATGATCATCTTCTGCCTCAGCCGCTTCATCGCGACCTACCTGATGAAATTTTTCAACCCGGGAAAATTGTTGCGCGCGTTTGCCATCGCGGCAGGCATATTTATGCTAGGCGTTATTCTCTTCCAAGATGTTCGGGGAATGTATTACCTGGTAGCGGTTTCCGCTTGCATGTCGCTTATGTTTCCCACGATTTACGGCATCGCTTTAAAGGGGATGGGCGATGATGCCAAATTCGGTGCAGCGGGCCTGATTATGGCAATATTGGGAGGGTCAATACTGCCTCCTTTGCAAGCGGCTATCATCGACCTGGAAACCATCGGGGGGAACTTCCCAGCCGTGAATGCTTCATTTATTCTTCCCTTTATCTGTTTCGTTATCGTGGGATGGTATGGAACACAAACGTTCAGAAGAGCAAAATCGACTCAATAGATAAAACAATAAGCGCAGGAATGCACTGCATTTGATAAACAGGGTATAAAGAATGAGGGAGTCGTAGAGCGCGGTTCCATCGTTTCACGATTCCCTCTTTTCGTAAAATGGTTTTGTCACGAGAAAAAAAGATCGTAACTTTCCAGTTAATAACAACAAGAGAACCCGAAACCGACGTCCGAATTGAGCTCTCCGCATACGGTGCGGTGAACACCAACTAAGGGAACTCACCACCAACACACACATATCAAAATGATAATCAAACAGATACAAATCGCATTTCACATCACTTTTATAACATTTACAGCATTGCTCGCCTCGTGCCAACCCGCGAGCGAGCAGCAGGAGATGGCCTTGCGCTATCACTCTCCCGCGACGGCGTGGGAGGAAACACTTCCTTTAGGGAACGGGCGCATCGGGATGATGCCGGACGGAGGACGGGATACGGAACGGATCGTACTGAACGACATCACCATGTGGTCGGGCAGCGAAGATCCCGAGGCGCTAAATCCCGAGGCGATCGACTACCTCCCCGAAATACAGCGGCTGCTGCTAGAGGGGAAAAATCGGGAAGCGCAGGAGCTAATGTACCGCCACTTTCGCTGCGGTGGACAGGGCTCTGCGTTCGGTAACGGGAAAGATGCACCGTACGGCGCCTTCCAAGCCTTAGGAGAACTCACCCTTGCCCATCGGTTTTCTTCGGGAGAGGATCTATCTTCGAGAAAGGGTCTATCGGCGAGTGAAGGTTCATCAGCGGGAGGGGGTTTATTGGCTGTAGAAGGTTTATCGGGAGAGGATTTGATGGAGGAGGATAACGTTACGAGGTACGAACGCGCGCTGTCGCTGAACAACGCCATCGCCACCACACGGTTTAGCACGGGCGGTACCACCTATGCGCGGGAGTATTTCGCTTCCCATGCCAACGATGTGTTGATCATACGGTTGACCGCTGACAAGAAGCGATCGATCTCTTTTGAGGCGGGCTTGTCCCGTCCGGAACGGGCTTCCGTACGTATAGAAGGGGAAACCCTCATCATGGAAGGACAGCTCAACGACGGCCGCGACGGAGAGCAAGGGGTACGCTACATCACCCGGGTGGAGGTGGTGAACCGCGGCGGCAAACTCACCGTGGCGGATGGGTCACTTGGCGTGGCGGAGGCGGACGAGGCAGTGATCTTTATCTCTACCGCTACCGATATGCTGGACGAGAGGCACACGGCGACCGCGGAGAGACTGCTCGCCGAAGCACGAAACACAGGATTCCAACGACTTAAAGATAACCATATTGAGGCGTACCAAGAAAAATTCAACCGGGTGGAACTTTACTTAGGGGAGCAGGACAACGCGACGGCGACCAACGAGCGTCTGTCTCTCTTTCAAGGGGACGACGATCCGGCATTCGCGGCACTCTATTTCCAGTATGGGCGTTACCTGATGATCAGTGGTACCCGAGAAAACAGCCTTCCGCTGAATCTCCAAGGCCTGTGGGCTAATCAGGTGCAGACTCCCTGGAACGGGGATTATCACTTGAATATCAACGTGCAGATGAACTACTGGCCGGCAGAGGTGTGTAACCTTCCGGAACTCCACACCCCGCTGATCGACCTTACTCGGTCGCTCGTTCCATCGGGAGAAAAAACGGCAGCCACCTTCTACGGGGCGGACGGTTGGGTGGTCCATATGATGACCAACCCGTGGCATTTCACGGCACCGGGAGAGCACGCTTCCTGGGGGGCCACCAACACGGGAGGGGCCTGGCTGTGCGCGCACCTGTGGGAGCATTACGCCTTCTCGGGTAACAAGGAATACCTGCAATCCATCTATCCCGTGCTGACCGGGGCGGCCGACTTCTTCCTAAGTAGCATGATCGAGGAGCCTTCAAACGGCTGGTTGGTGACGGCTCCTTCTTCCTCGCCCGAGAACGCGTTTTACCTTCCGGGAAGCAGTGACCCGGTGTATGTTTGCATGGGGCCGACGATGGATGTTCAGATCATCACCGAGCTATTTACAAACATACTGAATGCGGCGGAAATACTAGGCATCGAAGATGAAACCACGCGATCGATCAGGGAGGCGCTCCCGAAGATGCCCCCCATGCAAATCAGTCCCGACGGATACCTGCAGGAGTGGCTGGAAGATTACGAAGAGCA
>JAAYTC010000180.1 GCA_012518155.1 Bacteroidales bacterium
ATGATCGACTTCACTCTTTGTGCTACTTCAGACATAACTTTCGATATTAATTAATAAATAAAAAATTTTATTCTTAAATTCGCGTTTGCAAAGTAACACAATTTTTCTCTAATTGTGCAAACATTTTTCCATTAAAATCAATAAAGGTGCACAAAATGACTGGTTTTGTGCAAAAAACAGGCTTTTTCATGACAAATATTGCCATTTTCGCGTCGGGTAACGGAAGTAATGCCGAAAATATCATCAGCTATTTTTCAGGGAGTTCAACGATTCGGGTTACACTGATCGTCTCTAATAAGGAAGAGGCGTATGTACATACGCGTGCGAAAGCCTTGGAAATCCCCTCCTGCACGTTTAGCAAGGCGGAGTTCGACGGGGGGGTGCCAGTGCTGGATGCCTTACGGCGGTACGATATTGACTTTATCGTGTTGGCCGGGTTTCTTTTAAAGGTATCTCAGCCTCTTTTGGATGCTTTCCCCGGACGGATTCTAAATATTCACCCGGCACTACTTCCTAAGCATGGAGGAAAAGGGATGTATGGCGATAGGGTACACCAAGCGGTAGTGGATGCCGGAGATACGGAGTCGGGCATTACCATTCATTATATCAATGAGAATTACGACGAGGGGGACATCCTCTTTCAGGCTACCTGCGATGTCTTGCCGACGGACAGTGCCGATGATGTAGCTAAGAAGGTGCACGAGCTAGAATACCTTCATTTTCCCGAGGTCATCGAAAAGGCTTTGAAAAAGGCGTTCCCACTTTCGGATGGCGACCGCTGATCGGGCGGTCGGTTTAATATTACTGCTCCAAATACTCTTTAGGGCCTGTTTCATAGATATTGTTCCCTTGATGATCAATAGCCACGATAACCGGAAGCTCAACCACCCGTAGCTTTCGAATAGCTTCGGGGCCCAATTCATCAAAAGCGATCACTTCTGAACTCTCTACACAACGCGCCATTAGGGCAGCGATACCGCCAGTCGCGGCGAAGTAGATGCCGCCGTGTTGCTTTATGGCATCCACCACATCTACGCTTCGTCCTCCTTTTCCGATCATGATTTTTAGTCCCCTCTCGATCAAGTACGGTGAGTAGGTATCCATTCTGCCGCCCGTTGTGGGACCCACGGAACCGATTTGCTTCCCGGGCTTCGCCGGAGCGGGACCGGCATAAAAGACCGCTTGTCCCTTGAACTCGAATGGCATCGCCTCGCCTCGGCTCGCCATCTCCACCAACCGAGCGTGCGCCGCATCCCGGGCGGTATATATGATACCCGATAGCGATACCATATCTCCCGTTTTCAATGAAAGAATGGCTTCATCACTGATTGGTGTATGGAGTTTGTGAATTGCTGAGTTGTTACTTTTGTTTTGCATGTTGTTGGATTCTATTGTTTTTACCTTATCTCCCGGCTCTCGCGGAGCAGCAAGCAAAAACGGTTGATGGAGTGATTCAATTACAGTTCCCCGGAGGCGTGACGCGTTGCATGGCAACCGATGTTTACGGCTACTGGGAGTCCCGCGATATGGGTAGCGTAGGTGATCACGTGTACGGCTAATGCGGTTGTGTTTCCTCCAAGCCCGGCAGGGCCAATGCCCAACTTGTTGATATCAATCAGCGTTTCTTTCTCAAACGTGACCAGCGACTCGTCATCGTTGTCGCTCCCCACCGGGCGTAAAAGTGCTTTTTTACTCAGGTAAGCAGCACGCTCCATGGTGCCTCCTATTCCTACACCCACGATAATAGGTGGGCACGCGCTGGCACCGGCCGCCGACACCGTGTCGATTACAAACCGCTTAACGCCTTCGATCCCTTCACTCGGGGTGAGCATTCGCAGCGCGCTTTTGTTTTCACTGCCAAATCCTTTGGGGGAAACGGTTACTTTGAATACGTCGCCCGGAACCATCTCGTAATGGATCACCGCCGGTGTATTATCGCCCGTGTTCTCCCGGCGGAAAGGGTCACTCACGACCGATTTACGGAGGTATCCTTTCACGTATCCTTGACGAACCCCTTTGTTAATAGCATCTTCGATGAAATCGCCCGTCACGTGTACATCCTGCCCCATGGTGACAAAAATCACCGTCATCCCGGTGTCTTGGCACATCGGAACTCGCTCGTCCCGAGCAATTCTGGCGTTTTCGAGCATGGTTGTGAGAACCTGTTTTCCACGTGGCGACCGCTCTTGTTGTAGGCAGCTTTTAAAACCATTTTCTAAATCAACGGGAATCACGCAGCATGCTTCAATGCATAGCTGTTCTACCAGATCAGTAATTCGATGTGCTTCTATCTTTCTCATATTCAATGAGCATAATCGCGCGTTAAAAAATGATGCGTGTTCCGGTTCTCAATATCGTCGGTATGGCTGTCAACCAGCCCCACGAGGCAGAAGGTGTTGCTCTTAGGATCGTGTATCAGCTCCTTATGGAGGTTGAATTCCGTGATGTCCTGGGTATTGCGAACATGAAAACGAGGTCCGTCGCATGGCATTGCTTTATCGCCGATGAGGATGTGTTTGTCATCCAAATAGGCGATGTCGAGGTGTTTTTGAATCTGTTCGTTCACCAGTTGTTCGAGCAGAAACAGGTCGATTTCTGGTTTTACAGGGAATTTCAGCACGAACCCGTTGCGAATTTCCGACGAAAAATAATCCTTTTCCTTTACTCCAAACTCCTCCACCAGAAGTTGTATCGTGAGGTCTTCGGCACTATGCGCCATCTTACGGTACTTGAGTGACTCGTGCACGATTTTGTATATGCTATAGGGACTCGGCCCGAAAACACTGGGGCGGGTTACGATAATCTCTTCACCAATGCCGATCATAAGGTCCGCGTTTTTCCCCAGTAACGGATATATTAGTTCGAAGTGCTCGATTACTACTCGCCGCTTACGCTCTAAAAGCGATTGCACGTAATCCGCTATCTCATGCATCTGTGTGAAAGCCATTTGAAAACGCACGTCGACATGAAACGTGCTGGCATCTTCCACGTCAAAAAACGAGGTACGTACCTGCATTACCTTGTCGGGCCGCACGATATCATCGTCGTTCGATAGTTGCAGGCCGGGAAACATCCCCTTAATGAAGGAGGATTTTCCGGCACCTGCATCGCCAATAATTCCCACCAATCGATCGGTATAAGAGAGGTGCTTGTGGGTGATTTGCTCGCCCAAAAACATCAGTCGCTCTTTGCCGCGTGGCGCGAAATACTGGGCCGATACCATGTATTGTTGAATAAAGCTACGCATAGAATATAATAGGGTGTTAAAATTACTGCCGCGGGCATTTTATGCCGCTTTCCTGTTAGAGTTCAAATTCTAATTTCATAAGAGGCGAGTGTTGTTGTGCGCCATACACGTCAGTTTCGCCTAACGCTCCTGAAGGAATGGGACGTACGATCGTTATCTTGATCGCTTTCGCGGGGTCGAAGTGCACAACCCCCATCACCTCTGATTCGGGAATGAGGTACAGCTCCGCGAACATCTTTTCGTTAAAGATAGCTCTCCTTTTTACCTTTTCATACATTTCGACATCTTTGAAAATCACGTCGAAAGTCAGCTCGTACGGTCCCGAGTTCTTGCTTCGGATAACCGAAGCCACGTCGATAAGTTTATGTTTCATACTCATTCCTTTGTTTTTGGTTTATCTCACCATGGCTAAATTCCATGAAAGTAGCGGGGAAGAGCGACAACGGGTCGTCCATTTTCATCAAATGATAGATATTGAATTCGAACACTTTACCCATCTCCGCATCCGATGGTGAAAAAGGGAATGCCAGGTTGCCTGCCGTAGCCACTCGCCCCTCGTAGCCGTGATGGAGAAGGGTACTCCGGGCAAACCCACAAATGGTGTTCGCTTGTTCCTGGGTATCTGCTACCGCTTCAATGATAACCAGTAGCTCGTCGCTTTTATACTCCTCTTCACCTTTAACAGTTCTTTCGCTCTTGCTGTTTTTTTCAAACAGGGAGACACCATTTCTTCCATATACCTTAAAATCAAGAAAAAAATCGCGAATCCCATAGTTCACGAAATTGTTTTCCACTCTTTTTTTTACTTCATGGGTGATCTCGTCGATTTTCGAAATCATCACCGGATCCATCACCCCGGCGCAAGAGATGGTGCGAAATCCCACGTGCCTCACTCCCTCCAGTTTCACGAAATACTCTTCAGTGGGCACGAACTTAGTTCCACACACCTTAACTTTATTGTCGTCAACGGGAGTGAAGGTACATGCATGCAGGTCGAGCGCACCGCCTGGCCCGGGCAATATATAAGGGTTCGATTTCTCGTACAGGGTGTGTGCCGCGATCGACAGCGGGGTACACTTACGAACCGGTGAAAGCGGTTCAAGAATAAAGCCGTCCCTTTGCAAGTAACCAAACATCGAGTCACTTCCGCTTCCCGGCAAAGCGGCAATGGCGGCGCATTCCAGGATTTTTCCCATGTGAAGGGCAAGTGCCTTGTCAAATCCATTTTTGATTGCTAAGGCGGCGAAAAGCGACGGGTCGTAGCTTCGTCCCCCCAATATAACATCGGCTCCTTCTTCAAGGGCATGGATATAAGGTTCTTCTCCCATCTGGGCTACGATATGCACTGCTTCGTCCAAGTTTTTCTCCGTCATTTCTTTGGCCGGGGGTAGCGGCTTAATATCGCCCTCGCGAAGCTTCTTTCGTACCTGCTCTTTATCCAATTCTGAATGAATGACGGCCAATTTAAAATTCAGTCCCTTTTGCAAGGCGATCTCTTTGATCAACTTCAGAGTGAGCTCAACATGCGGGCGTGCCCCGCTTCCGCCAGCGGTGCCAATGATCACCGGTATGTTTGCTTCGAGGGCCGCTGGAATCATGATTTCTAAGTCTCTTTTTACAGAGTTGTTGTCGGTAAACGATTTTCCTGCCCCGAGGTAGTATGGTCCTGGGTCGGTAGATCCGGCATCCACCGCGATCACGTGGGGCATTCGTTTCATTCCCTCCTCGAACGACTCCATGGGGAAACCGTAGCCAAGAATGGCGGTCGGGGAGAGTACTCTTAATTCATCCATATTATATTCTATTTTGTTTCGATTGTCATATATAACTCAAGCTTCGCATACATCAACTATTATAATTATAGCTAAAAATGAGGCCTATAAATGTTTTATAGGGCACCCGTTAGATGAAATAGGTGCGATCTGATAAGTTGTAGTGCATGCGAAACGCAAGGATGCGGCTCATCTCGTTGTATACGATCATATACCCTTCGTCCACCCCCATGCCTGGTTTGGCAAGGCATTGGTCGGGTGAGGTAGCCATGGCTATGTGCGCACACACTTCTGCCGATCGAGAGGTCTCATTGCACGTACCTCCCAAGTAGGCACTCATCCCCTGTTTTTTACAATAAATCACCGCCTCGATCGAATTGTTGATTCCCCCCAGGTCGGGTGTTTTTATCTGGATCATGTGTCCCGCCTTATTTTCCGAGAAGTCAATGATATCTTGCAGCGAGTTGCACCATTCGTCCGCGACGATTTCGGCATTGACTCCTTTTTTATCCATCTCAATACGAAGAGATTGCAGTGCTTTTATTTGTGCTTCTTTTTGTCCCATGTCTACCGGCCCTTCTACCCGAAGGTTGAACGGTTGGGCGATCTCTTCCAGCTCTCCAATATATCGGGCAATGGCTTCAATATTGTTGTTAAACACGGTGCTTAGCGTGCCGTACACGTCGATATGAATAACAGGGTGATAACTCTTGTGCGGCCTCAGCTTGATAATCCGGTCACGCAGCCAGGCAATGTACTCTTTTATTTTTCCTCCATCGCTTCCCGTTTTCGTCTCTACATGGTTAAACAGGGCATGTGGTAGCACGTCCGCTCCTTTCATGATCATTTTATCGGCGTTGAGGAAGCGATCGTCGCCCGACTGGGTGAAGATGGGGATGATTCTATCCGATAGGTTCGTGCCGTACTCCTCCGCGATTACTTCGGCCATGAGTAACCCTTGGCATTTTGCCACCGCATCAAGACACGCCTGTGTTACGCCGTATCGTATAGCCGTGTGATAGGGTTTCCCGGTGGTAGCCTCTATTTTCTTATCTACTCGGTCGGCCATCTCTCGGAATGTAGTGATCTCTTTTCCGATGTAGAGCGGTGCGATTTCTTTCTCGATCAAGGGAATAAATGTCTCCGCTAAAAAGAGCGGATCGCGTCCTGCTGCTCCCGAATACTGTACTGCGGCGCAATCGCCGTGGGTCCACGCGCCGTTTTCAAGTACAAAGATAATCGAGATAGCTTCCCCGGCCTGACGCACCGAGGTGAACCCCGGGGTACGAGGCTCACCTTCATAAAAAGCACCCTCCGCTTTTGCATTTCCCTTGATTGCTTTTTGATCATCAAAGAAGAAGCCTGTTTTTCCCGGGGCACAAATTACATCTATTATTTTCATCTTATTGCATTATCAACTGGTGATTATTCATTCTTCATTGGGCTTGTTATCTAGGGCGTCCCACGAGAAATCCTTTCCCGATGGCGTAAACGTCGTCGATTACCATCTGAAAGCTGACCGGCCTTTTTTCTTGCTTCGCTCGCTCTTCTAATTTTGATCGGTGAAACTCTTTCAATTCCGCTGTGAGGGGAAGATTTCCCATTTGTAGCAGTCGCACGGCCCCCAGGTTGTCGCGAGCCGGAAAAACCTTGCCCATATTGTATCTGCTGGGAGCAAAGGGAATATCAATCACACCTGCTTCAAAGGCGGCGACTGTACCAACCGCATAATCTCCTTTCCCAAGCTCTTCAACTTTTGCAAGAATGCATCGAGTCTCTTCCGCGATGATCTCGCTTTCCGTCAGCACCGCGGGAATTTCTCGCAGGTCTTGGTCTTTTAGCATCGATATCACCTGTTTGGTAGCTCTCAATCCCGCCGCGTTCGCTTCTTTTGTCGGAACCCCCATTGCCTCGTGTGGTGTTTTAACGATTACTTTAGAGGCTTTGGCCAACGCGGCTGCGGCTGCTCCCCATGAGATCACCCCAAACGCTTTCGCTTCATCCTGCGGGAAGCCTCCCATCCATTGGTGGAAGACGGTAGTAATCCGTACATCATGAAAGCCAAACTTATCGAGGTATTCCCGCGTAACCTTCGTCAACGCTCGGATGGCCGAGACATCTTGTATTAAGTTCCCGCACTGACCGTATCCCACGGTGATATCTTTCACCCCCTGTGTGGCCGCGAGGAGAGTCTCGATTACTGCCACCGAATTAGAGATAAAGGGAGGTATAAGTGTGCCGGTAAGGGGACCAAAAGGTTCTCGGTTGATCGATATCCCCGCTTCTTCGTACCATCCTACTAATCGGTCGGTATACTGCCAGTTCAAGAGCGTTTCCTCGATGGAGTGATCTTTAGAATAAGGTATGTTGTAAGAGATGCCGCCCCCTTCGAAGGAGGTGAACCCACCGGCAATACTGATCTCGGTGAGTAGTCGCGCGTCGGGAGTGCCGTGACGAACTTGAACCGGTTTCTTCAATGCACTGGTTACGTTTCGGCATACTTCTACACCGTAATTCACGATGGGAAAACCATTCAACATCGATCGTCCCGTCTCTTTACTCTTTTCGATCCCATTTTCCGCTTCATTGTACCGGTTAAGCCGCGTGTAGCTATCCACCGTGGTGGGCAACAAGTCCGCTTCTCCTTGCGACTCGAGGAACTGTAATAGCTTGATATGTTCCCCGGTGAGTGCTACACCCGCGCGGGGTTGGATGAGAGTTCTTTGTTCCTCTACCCCTCGAGCGAGTACCTCTCCAAACCGCCGAGTGAGCGGGATTTTCTTCTGGTGATCCACTGCATCATCTAAGTCTACTTCTTTGCCGGTGGGCCATTGTTGAAGCACTTCCTCCCTTTCACTGAAAAAAGTGTCATTACTAAGTTTTTGGTTCTTTATTTTCATGATTTAATTATTAAACTCCTACTCATTGTATGGTAAAGTACTATTGAGCGTGTATCTCCTTTTTTAAGAGTGTTAATGCTAACTCTTCATCCACCTGAGCCAATAATCCCATCGACGCGAAAATATAGCGCCTATCCACCAAGTATCGTGGATTTTTAGGTTTGGCGTATTTCCGCGGGCCACTTTCCGCTTTCACCCCGTCCAAGATGAATGGTCCATGAGAGCTGTTAGTGATTACCCCTCCTAGACCGATAACGTTGGAAATATCTGACAGGTCTTTTCCGGTAAGAGTAAAAGTCTGCCCAAACGGGGTATACACCGACTCCCATTGGCCGCAGTGGCGTTCCGTGGCGATTTGTGCAGCTCGTCGTGCCAAAGCTTCCTCTATTTTTTGCTCTTTGCTCCCCTCTTTTGCCAATAGATGAGGTGAAGATTGGCACGCTTCCACCCATTTTTTGATTTCGGCCGTGGAGCTGCCAGAGTAGCTGGTGATAAACTCCATATTTGAGGCATCGATAAGGCTGTCCAGGTTATAGCGCATCCCCAAGTCTCCCTCCACGCTTCGCTTCGCGAACGGCTCCGGAAGCCCCTTTACCAGCACATTGCTAATGGAGGGAGTGCCGTGCGACATGGAGTAGACATCGGTAGTAGCTCCCCCGATATCAATGGCCATCAGGTCGCCTATACCTTTGCTCCTTTTCGTGCCCCTGCTGAATAATTCACACCCGTTCATCACGGCTCTTGGGGTGGGAATTACCTCCGACGAGGCCATTTCTTGTATTTTGCTGAGGCCTTTCGCATCTATAATTCGTTCTATAAATAATTTCGTGATCTCTTGGCGAGCCGGCTCAATATTCAAACAGTTAAATTGGGGCATCACGTTTTCGGTAATAACAAACTCTTTGCCCGACGCGGATAATAGAGTGGCTATTTCGTCAGCAGCGCTTTTATTGCCGGCCACCACGATGGTGAAGGAACCTTTAAGCCCGGACAGTTTGCGCGCGTTGGAGATGATAACCTCTTTATTTCCTCCATCCGTGCCCCCACATAGCAGGATGAGGTCGGGGTTTATTAATTCAATTTCAGCTTGCTCAGCCATCGATATTTCGAACGAAAAGGTGCGAATTACTTTGGCACCCGCGCTTGCCGCGGCCGTGTGAGCCGCCTTCGCCGTTAAATCGGGTACCAACCCCATGGCTATCATCTTGAGACCCCCCGCGGCACTGCTACAGCAGAGAAGTTGATCGTAGGTGAATGTTCCTATTTTTTCTTCTAACAGCCCTTTCGCGTTTCGAAAACCTTCCATCACATCGGTATCTACCGTAGTGAAAGCACTAGCGGTACCCACTATGTTTGCGCGTTTAGAGTCGATCGCGGTTAATTTAGTGTATGTAGAACCAAAATCAGCTGTCAGGTATTTCATGTAATGTCACTGCTCCTATTGTCATCTATATAGTTTCACTGAAGTCCTTGAGTAAGGACAGGAAGTTCCTTCAGGTATTCGAAAATTTCCTCGATCGGTGTTCCGGGTGATGTTACTTTGTTGAATCCCATTTTCATAAAACGAGCCTCCACCTCCTCGAAGTTTTGCTTCCCTACCACGAGGTTACCTCCCGCGATCAGTGGAATATCATTTAATCCCGCTTCCTCGCATTTTTCTCGTAGTCCTTGGCAGTCAATTTCGCCATGGCCGTAGAGTGACGACACGAGTATGGCGTCGGCATCCGTCTCAATGGCTGCTTGAACAAATTCCTCCTGCGATACCATCACGCCCAGGTTCACGACGTTGAAGCCGGCTTCTTGCAAAGCGAAATCGATGATTTTATTTCCCACGGCATGTACATCGGCACCAATTACCCCAATTACAACAGTTATTCCGCTCATTAGTATTATATTTAACTTTTAACAAAGGTAGTTACTTTCCTGCCATTCACCAAAATAAAATAGATTTTTGAAAAATAATTCTACGCGTGTGATTTTATTGAAAAATATCGTATCTTTGCAGTCCATTTTTACGACCGCGGCCGTGGCGTAATTGGTAGCCGCGCTAGACTTAGGATCTAGTGCCGAGAGGCGTGGGGGTTCGAGTCCCTTCGGCCGCACGAGGGGAATTTATTCCATTTTTAGAACTCCTGAAGGGCAGTGTCTTTCGGGAGTTTTTTATTGGATCGCGCTTGATCGAAGATTACATTGCGAAATCGAAAAATATGCCAACTATAGAGAATTGAAAACCGGGTTTTAGAGGTTCGTTTATTTTTTGTATCTTTGTAGTGCGACAACGGATCCCCCGTTCACAGCGTGATAATATCTCGTGAGGACAATTTGTTCTACCTTCTTCCACGTCTTCTTATCGCGATTTAATACATTAAACCAGTAAGACCGTGCCATGCATGGTCAAAAAATATGACATTCAGAGATCTTTCTGTTTCAGAGCCGATATTAAAAGCTCTGGCGGATAAAAAATATGAAACGCCTACTCCTATACAGGAACAGGCGATACCGGTAGCCTTTGAAGGGCGCGACATTCTGGGGATAGCCCAGACAGGAACTGGAAAGACCGCGGCTTTCGCGATCCCGATTATTCAAAAGGTAGATCAGTCACGACAAGAGTCGGGCCGGCTTCGAAAAAAAGGGCAAAGGAGAGAGATTAAAGCGCTGGTATTGACTCCAACAAGGGAGTTGGCAATCCAGATTGACGATAGTTTTAGGGAGTATAGCCAATATACCGATGTGCGGCACGCCGTGATTTTCGGCGGCGTAAACCAGCACCCTCAAGTGGATCAATTGAAAAGGGGGGTGGACGTGTTAACTGCTACCCCGGGACGGTTGCTCGACTTGATCGGGCAAAAATATATCTCGCTCGATCATATCGAGTACTTTGTTCTTGATGAAGCGGATCGAATGCTTGATATGGGATTTATTCATGATATCAAGCGGTTGCTGCCCCTGCTGCCCAAACGGAAGCAGACACTTTTTTTCTCGGCAACCATGCCGCAGGCGATCACGAGGCTATCAAGATCGATCTTGTATAAGCCCGTGAGAGTTGAGGTTACCCCTGCTTCATCAGCAGTCGACACGGTAGAGCAGCATCTTTACTACGTGGAGAAGCCTGAAAAAAGCGGTTTACTCTTCACGGTATTGGAAAAAGCAGAGAGTAAATCGGTGTTAGTATTCTCTCGTACAAAGCACGGGGCAGATAGAATCGCACGAAACCTGAAAAAGAAAGGCATTGGATGCGAGGCAATCCATGGGAATAAATCACAAGGAGCAAGGCAGCGTGCGCTAACAAACTTCAAATCGGGGAAAACCCGGGTAATTATCGCGACGGACATCGCGGCAAGAGGAATTGATATTGCTGACTTGGAGGTGGTTATCAATTACGACTTGCCAGACGTGGCGGAAACCTATGTCCACCGAATCGGTCGAACCGGCCGAGCTGGAAAGAACGGTACTGCCCTTTCGTTCTGTACGTCAGACGATCGGGCGATGGTCAATGATATTCAAAAATTGACAGGGAAAAAATTGAATCCCGTCTTATCATCATAATACATAACTATAAAAATTTACATATGGCTAAATCAAATTCATTCAGTAAAAGAGAAATTGAAAAAAGAAAAGCAAGAAGAAAGAAAGAGAAACAACAACGCAGAATAGAACGCAGGGAGGTTCAGTCAGATTCGTTCGAAGATATGATCGCTTACGTGGACGAGTTTGGTGTTATTACCGACACGCCGCCTGAGCCTAAAAAGGAGGAGAAAATTGAACTGGAAAGCATCGAAATATCCACGCCCAAGATGGAGGTAACCGAAGAAGACGACTTAAAGGGACGTGTTGGACATTTCAACTATAACCGAGGTTATGGCTTTATCAAGGACTTTTCCGGAAGGAACGAGTATTTTTTCCATATCAGTAATGCCCCGGCCGATATTTCCGAAGGAGATCGGGTTGCTTTTGAATTAGAGCAAGGCGATAGGGGTATGAATGCGGTCAACGTAACGATTATTGAATAAGCGTTACATCTGCATCAAATCGACGAGCTAGAGAACTTTTATCCCTTTTTTATCGGGAGAAACAGGGGGAGCCGTGCACAACGTGCAGCTCCCGCAGTAGGGAGACTTTTTTTTATCGAAGAAAAAACGGTAGAGCCCCCGGAGTAGGATGGCCCCCACGGCAATCCCGATCAAGATCACGATAAAAAATTGTATATCCATATATCTATATCCATAAAAACATGAACCGTGGCTAGAGCAAGTTACCCACCTGATACACGAGAAAAGCAACCAACCAAGCCAATCCCGTTGAGTAAAACAGGCTGAACAGTGCCCATTTCCATGAATGAGACTCCTCCTTTATCGCCACGATGGTGGCAATGCAGGGGAAGTAAATCAGCACGAAAAGTAGGAATCCAGCAACCACTAAAGGAGTAAACACGGGCGATCCATCGGGATGAGTCTCTGCTATGAGGCGCTCCTGCAACGATTGTTGATCCTCGCTGTCGCCCGTGTACAGCACCCCCATGGTGCTGATCACGATCTCTTTGGCCGCCATGCCCGATAATAAACTCACCGATATTTTCCAATCAAACCCCAGTGGGCGCATCACCGGTTCGATGAATCGGCCAAGCCTCCCGATATAAGAGTTCGCTTGATGTTGCGTATTGCGCTCATGCGTTATCCCCGCGAGTGTTACCTCTCTCTCCCCGGCACTTATTTCGTTGTTGTCGTATTTCGATTCTACCGTGGCCATCTCTCTGTCGAATGCCGCTTCCCGATCGCCGTTATAAGGGAAATATCCTAGGAACCAAATAACGATAGAGGCCACCAGGATAGGGCCTCCCATCTTTTGAAGGTATTGCCGCGACCGGTCCCACATGTGGATGATTACCGACTTCGCGGTCGGCATCCGATAGGGTGGGAGCTCCATCACGAAAGGAGTTTCTTCTTCCTTGAACAATGTTTTTCGGAAAGCGAACGCGGTGAATGCCGCGATGAGAATGCCCAGCACGTAGAGGCCTAATAAAACGAGACTACCGTGAGAAGGGACAAACGCGCTCACGAAAAGGATATAGACCGGAAGCCGCGCGCTGCACGACATGAACGGCACGATGAACATGGTGATCATCCGGCTGCTTCGACTTTCAATCGTGCGGGTGCTCATGATGGCTGGAACGTTGCACCCGAATCCCATGATCAAGGGGATAAATGACTTCCCGTGCAGCCCGATCTTGTGCATCACCTTATCCATGATAAAAGCCGCTCGGGCCATGTAGCCGGAGTCCTCCATGAACGAGATAAAGAGGTAGAGAATTACAATGTTGGGGAGAAAAACGATGACTCCCCCCACGCCCCCGATAACGCCATCCACGATCAGATCTTTGAGCGGCCCCTCGGCCATACCTCCACGAACCAAATTTCCCAGGTAGGCCACGCTCGCCTCGATCCACTCCATCGGGTAGTTACCCAGCTGGAAAGTGGCCTCGAACATGATCCACAGGAAAAGGAAAAAGAGGGGGAACCCCACGTACTTGTTAGTGAGGATGGCGTCGAGTATTCTCGTGTTGTCGTCTCGGTGCGTCTTTTCGGTGAGTGTCTCCTTTAACCCCCCGGCAATGAATCCATAACGCGCGTTGGTAAACGCCGATTCAGGATCTTCACGGAGCAATTTTTCGATATATGCCCGTTCCTTATCGCGGCGAGCAAGAATCTGTTTACCACCCGAGAGGGAGGCAACCCGTTTTTCCATCTCCCGATCGCCCTCCAGCAACTTGCTGCATATATATCGCGGGGGCATATCCCAAGTAGTGCCGATACTCCCTTTTAGCTCCCTTTCCATGCGCTCGATCGACTTCTCCAGTACGCGACCGTAGGGAATTTGCACGCGTTCTTGGCCGTTTGCCTCGTGTACGGCAATGACCTCCTCGAGTAAACGAGGGATCCCCTCTCCTCTTTTCCCGACCGTGGGTACGATGGGCGTGTTTATAAGGTCAGAAAAGGTTTCGTGATCAAATGTTCGCCCCGACTGCTCCAGTTCATCGTACATGTTCAGGGCAATGACCATGGGCACCTGCAGATCGATCAATTCCGTGGTAAGGTAAAGGTTTCTTTCAAGGGCAGAGGCCGATACCACGTTGATAATCACGTCGGGATTTCCTGTTACCAGCTCTTTTCGAACAAACAGCTCTTCGGGGGTATACGCCGACAACGAATAAGTCCCGGGAAGGTCCACCAGGGTGAACAGGTATCCATCGTGCTTCAAGTGACCTTCTTTCGAACTCACGGTCACTCCGCTGTAGTTTCCTACCCGCTCGTGAGCGCCCGATGCCAGGTTAAAAATCGATGTCTTCCCCGAGTTTGGGTTCCCGACCATGGCCACTTTAATCTTTTTTTCGGGAGAAGGGCTCTTTCCCGCGACGAAAAGGCCGTTATGCTCCATATTGGTCTTTCCTTCGTCTGAAAGTTGCCGGGTAGCCCACTCTTCACGCGGCAAGTCGTTCTCTGGTACGTCTGATTTAAGCATCGAAACCTCGATCATTACCGCTTCGCCGCGGCGCAACGACACCTCGTACTCCATGATCTCGTACTTGATCGGATCTTTCAGTGGGGCGTTCAGGATCGAGCGCACCTCTTGGCCACGCACGAATCCCATTTCGAGGAGGCGTTTGCGAAAAGCACCGCTTCCGTATACCCTTGTTATGTATCCCTTTTGACCGGTTTGTAACTCTGAGAGTCGCATGGATGTGTATTAACTCCTGAATGAAAAAATGGAGGACAAAGATACACCAATTGGTTCAATAAACATCTGTTCATTGGCATTTGATGCATTTATCCTCCCAGTAAAATGTAGACGATGGGAATTAAAAGCCCGATGATGAAATACCACTTTCCTCGTCCCCCGATGCCGTGTTTCCCTTTTACCATGAATAATCCCGACACGGCGAGAAAGATAAGGGCCCCTCCGAAAAAGTCAGCCATCAATTTCCAGCCTCCCACGCGATTGTAGTGTAGGCGGTTCACCCAGTAGGCGAACGGTTTTCGCTTGCTCGTTTCGTAATGGACGGCACCGGTCGCGAGGTCATACTCCCCAACACCCCCTTGCAGAAGCAGTCGGTACGTGCCCCCCATTTCCCCGATGCTATTCAATACCGGGCGGTCGCTATCCAGTAGCCATGCATCTTTGAACTCATCAGGGGTGAGCCCTTTTTCGAGCACCGCGGCGTGTTGCCGGATCCTGTATGAGGGGTCGCCTTTATCGAGTCGGTTCAGTAGAATGCCCGATAGGCCGTACACGAGCGACAATCCTACCATCGCGAAGCCAAGGTCGCGATGGAGGATTCGTATCCATTTCCGGGTTTTAGGCCCAATTAATCGTTGCATGAAACTTTTGACCTCTTTCTTTTTCATGGGAGCGCGTAGTATGTGAACTATTGTTTCGTTTTATGGTATTGAAGCCCGTCGATGTAATAGATCGAGTAGTAGTCTTTTCCACGGGCTTGCATCCATTCCTTCATCTCGTTAATATTTGCTAACTCTGCCTCACAGGTTTCCATTGCCCCTTCCTCTTGCGGTTGTTCCTCTATTTTCAGGTTCACCTCCCTTTCCATATCGGCGATCTCGGTTTGAGTGAGACGACGCTCGCGGAGGACACCTTCAATCGTTAGTAGCGTGCCCACCTGTTCTTGATCGAACCGGCCAATTTTGCCCATCGCTTCTACCCGGATGGAGTGTTGTTGCCTGTCGCCCGTGAGGAAGCATCGCTTCCCGGAATGGCTGCACACGTGGGTGGCATATCCTTTCACGGTGATGGGTTGATCGATAAATGTTTCGGCGATGGTGTAGATCGTGTCGGCATCAAAAATCAAGGCGTGCGTTTCCACGGGAGTTGCGTCGCACGAGTAGGAATCTTGTTGAGCCGACTGCTTACAGGATACCATGGATATTACAAGTGCTGCAATCAGTAATAGATAATTTTTCATTCGACAGTTATTTTTAATGGATTCATACATAGTGATTTCAAAGTTACTCTTTTTTCGCGATTATTTGTTTTTATTGGGAAGATATTGTTGCAAATAACGATCTTTAAAGGGATGCATTTGACCAGATTCGCCCCGTTCCGCGATTTTACTCATCTTTTTTTATATTTTTGTCATGGAACATTCACGTAAAGAGAACAAATTATGAATTACCGGATAGAAAATGATACGTTGGGCGAGGTGAAAGTACCCGCCGATAAGTTATGGGGTGCGCAAACCGAACGGTCGCGCAACAACTTCAAGATTGGGAAGCCTGCTTCCATGCCGATCGAGATCGTACACGGGTTTGCCTATCTAAAGAAAGGTGCGGCATACGCCAATCACGAGGCGGGCGTGTTGTCGTTAGAGAAGCGCGACTTGATCGCGACGGTGTGCGACGAGATATTGGCCGGGAAGCACGACGACCAGTTCCCGCTGGTGATTTGGCAGACCGGTTCAGGCACGCAGAGCAACATGAACGTCAACGAAGTGATCTCTAACCGGGCGCAACAGCTGGTAGGGAAAGAGATTGGAGAAGGTGAGAAAGTGGTGCAACCTAACGACGATGTGAATAAGTCGCAATCGTCTAACGACACCTTTCCCACGGGGATGCATATTGCTTGCTACAAGAAGGTGGTGGAGGTCACCCTCCCCGGCTTACGCCAGCTGCACGCGTCGCTCGAGGCGAAGTCGAAAGAGATGGCCGACGTGGTGAAAATTGGACGAACTCACCTAATGGATGCCACTCCCCTCACGCTGGGACAGGAGTTCAGTGGCTACGTGGCACAACTGGAGCATGGCATTAAGGCGATCGAGAACACGCTGCCGCACCTCGCCGAACTCGCCTTGGGAGGAACGGCGGTGGGCACCGGATTAAATACTCCAAAGGGGTATGACGTGACCGTAGCTCGCTATATCGCCGAGTTCACGGGTCTTCCGTTCGTGACTGCGAAAAACAAGTTCGAGGCATTGGCAGCCCACGACGCTATCGTGGAGACCCACGGTGCGTTGAAGCAGGTGGCCGTCGCCTTAAATAAGATCGCCAACGATATTCGTTTGCTGGCATCCGGCCCGAGAAGCGGAATCGGGGAAATTAACATACCGACCAACGAGCCCGGGTCGTCCATCATGCCGGGTAAGGTGAACCCCACCCAGTCGGAAGCACTCACCATGGTGTGCGCGCAGGTGATGGGCAACGATGTAGCCATTTCCATCGGGGGTATGCAAGGACATTTTGAACTGAACGTGTACAAGCCCGTCATGGCGGCCAATTTCTTGGAGAGCGCCCAGCTGCTGGGAGATGCCGCGGTGTCGTTCGATATTCATTGCGTTTCTGGCGTCGAGCCAAACAGGCCGAGAATAAAAGAGCTGTTGGACAACTCGTTGATGCTTGTGACAGCGCTTAACACCAAGATCGGGTACTACAAGGCGGCGGAGATTGCTAACGCGGCGCACGCCAACGGCACGACGCTAAAGGAGGAGGCGGTACGATTGGGCTACGTGTCGGAAGAGGATTTTGACAAATGGGTACGACCCGAGGATATGATCGGGCCAATGGGTTAATTGCTGTTTAGCGGCACCGTTTTACGGTGCCGTTTTTTCTTTGTATTTTTTCTTTGTATTTTTGTCCCTTCATGCACAAACCGGGTGTTTACCTTCCGGATAACAACAATCATTTATGGCAAAAAAACCGTTCATTTACCAGGAGCCTTTCCCCATGTCGGAAGATAAAACCTCCTATTACCTGCTCACGAAAGAGCACGTGTCCGTTGAGAATTTTGATGGCAAAGAGATCCTGAAGGTCTCTAACGAAGGATTAACGCTGCTGGCGCAAACCGCTTTCAGGGACGTGCAGTTCCTTTTGCGGCCCGATCACCAGGAGCAAGTGGCTAAAATCCTCACCGATCCCGAGGCGAGTGATAACGATAAGTTCGTGGCTCTCACCTTTTTGAGGAATTCTGAGATTTCGGCGAAGGGGATCCTCCCGTTTTGCCAAGATACCGGAACCGCTATTATCACGGGAAAGAAAGGAAACCGGGTATGGACCGAGGGAGACGACGAAGAGGCGCTCTCGAAAGGGGTTTATAACACCTACATGAACGAGAACCTGCGCTACTCACAAAACGCGGCCCTCAACATGTACGATGAGGTGAACACGGGAACCAACCTGCCGGCGCAGATCGACCTGTATACGACCAAGGGGGATGAATATAATTTCCTCTGCATTGCCAAAGGGGGAGGCTCAGCAAATAAAACGTACCTCTACCAGGAGACCAAGGCGCTACTGGCACCGGGTAAGCTGGAGGAGTTTTTGATTGATAAAATGAAGTCGTTAGGCACGGCCGCCTGCCCTCCCTACCACCTGGCATTCGTGATTGGTGGCACATCGGCAGAGGCAAACCTCAAGACGGTGAAGCTGGCCTCGGCCAAGTATTACGATAATTTGCCCACCGAAGGGAACGAGCTGGGGCAAGCATTCCGGGATATCGAACTGGAAGATCGTCTGCAAAAGGCGTCAATCGAGCTGGGATTGGGAGCGCAGTTTGGAGGGAAATACTTCGCGCACGACGTGCGGGTCATCCGGTTGCCTCGCCATGGCGCCTCGTGTCCGGTGGGCATGGGGGTATCCTGTTCGGCCGACCGAAATATCAAGGCAAAGATCAATCGCGAAGGGATCTGGATCGAGAAAATGGAAGATAACCCGGCACGACTCATACCCGAAGAGTTCCAAGAAGCGGGCGAAGGAGGGGGCGTGAAGATCGACCTGAACCGCCCAATGACCGAGATTCGGGAGGAACTATCGAAATACCCGGTCTCCACCCGCCTTTCGCTCAATGGTACGATTATCGTGGGAAGAGATATCGCCCACGCGAAACTGAAAGAACGGATCGATCGTGGAGAAGGCCTCCCGCAGTATGTCAAAGATCATCCCATTTACTACGCGGGGCCAGCTAAGACCCCTGAAGGGTATGCTTCGGGATCGATGGGGCCGACAACCGCGGGCCGAATGGATTCTTATGTGGATCTCTTGCAATCACATGGCGGCAGTTTGGTTATGCTGGCCAAAGGGAACCGAAGCCAGCAGGTAACCGACGCGTGTAAGAAATACGGTGGTTTCTACTTGGGCAGCATTGGTGGGCCGGCTGCTATTCTCGCGCAGGAGAGCATCAAGAGCCTGGAGTGCGTGGAGTATCCCGAGCTGGGAATGGAAGCGATCTGGAAAATCGAAGTGGAAGATTTCCCGGCATTTATCCTCGTGGATGACAAGGGGAACGACTTCTTTGAGGTAGTGGCACAGCCGAATTGCGCCTTAGGGTAACGGAGCACTTTTTCACGATTGGAGCCGATCGATCAGGATTTACTTGAAACAGTAATTTTAAAAATCAGCAGAATGAAGAGAGTCTTTTTAATCACGATTGCCTTATTCGTCGCTTTGTCGGCTGTAGAGGCACAAACCCGCGCCCAGATGACGCTCGAGAAAGGGTGGAGATTTACCCGCGAGGACGATCCTCGCTCTTCGGAGGTGAACTACAACGACAGCGAGTGGCAGACTGTTCGGGTGCCCCACGACTGGGCTATCTATGGACCGTTCGATAAGAACAACGATATTCACCGCATGGCGATCGTGCAGGATGGACAGACCACGGCCATCGAGCACTACGGACGTACCGGGGGGCTGCCTTTCACTGGGGTAGGGTGGTACCGTAATAGCTTCTCGATTCCCAACTTCACGCCGGGCAAAAAGGTGACCGTCCAGTTCGACGGGGCCATGAGCAACGCCCGTGTTTACATTAACGGGAAAGAGGCGGGGTACTGGCCCAACGGCTATAACACCTTTTATTTTGATATCACCGACCTGGTCAACGAGGACGGGCAAAATAATACGCTGGCCGTGCGGTTAGAGAATTTCGAGGAGCAGTCACGCTGGTACCCGGGCGCGGGACTCTACCGCAACGTGCATGTCATCACCACCCATGCCTCTCATATCCCCCTTTGGGGCACGTACGTGACAACGCCCGAGGTGAACGATCGGTTCGCGCGGGTGAACGTGCGGACCAAGGTGGTGGCCCCGGGCGAGGGGAGCTATAAACTGGTGACAGAGATTGTGGACGGAACTTCGCACGTGGTGGCAACGGATGAAGCGGAGCTGACTCCTTACGACTTGGGTGAACTCTCGAGGGACCTGATCGTGGAGGCCCCCCTCTTGTGGGACGTGCTGCAGCCTAACCTGTACCAGGTGAACTCCAAGCTGTACGAGGATGGTGTGTTGGTGGACGAGTACACTACTCCCTTTGGAATTCGCACGATCGAGATCGTGGCGGATGTTGGATTCTTGATAAATGGGCGATTGGTGAAGTTTCAGGGCGCGTGCATGCACCACGATTTGGGGCCGTTAGGCGGTGCGGTGAACGAGGCAGCCATCCGCAGGCAGATACGTATCATGCAGGATATGGGGGTGAACGCCATCCGTACCTCGCATAATATGCCGGCACCGGAGTACGTGCGCATCGCGGACGAGATGGGGATGATGCTGATGGTGGAGACGTTTGACGAATGGGCCATCCCCAAGGTGAAAAATGGGTATAACCGCTACTTCGACGAGTGGGCGGAGAGAGACATGGTCAACGTCCTCCATCACTTCCGCAACAACCCCAGCGTGGTGATGTGGTGCATCGGGAACGAGGTGGAAGAGCAGAGCCATAAAGAGGGCGCAAAAGTGGCCCGCTTCCTGCAAGATATCTGCCACCGCGAGGATCCCACTCGTCCGGTGACCAACGGGATGGATCGTCCCGATCATGTTTTCTCGAACTATATGGCAGCTATCATGGAGGTACCCGGGTTCAACTACCGCTCGTTCCGGTACCAAGAAGCATACGAAAAATTACCCCAGCAGGTAGTCTTGGGAACAGAAACAACCTCTGCCCTCAGCTCCCGCGGGGTATACAAGTTTCCCGTGGAGCGGAAGGCGATGGCGATGTACGATGATCATCAAGCCTCGTCGTACGACGTGGAGCACGCGGGCTGGTCGAACCTCCCGGAAGACGATTTTATCCAGCACGACGACCTGCATTATACCATGGGCGAATTTATATGGACCGGATTTGATTACTTGGGTGAACCCACGCCCTACTACAGCGCGTGGCCCAGCCATAGCTCCCTTTTCGGGGCGGTGGACCTGGCGGGGATCCCCAAGGACCGGTTCTACCTCTACCGCAGCCACTGGAACAAGGAGGCGGAGACACTGCATATCCTCCCCCACTGGAATTGGGAAGGACGAGAAGGCGAGGTGACCCCGGTGTTCGTGTACACCAATTATCCCTCGGCGGAGCTGTTTATTAACGGCAAGAGCCAGGGCGTGCGGACGAAGGACCTTACCGTGCCGCTCGATGGCAGTTATACCGCGGAGGCCCAACAAGGGTTCGATCGGCAAAAACGGTACCGGCTGATGTGGATGGATACCCGTTACGAACCGGGAACGGTGAAGGTGGTGGCGTATGATGAAGATGGAAACGCGGTGGCCGAGAAGGAGATCCGCACCGCCGGTAAACCCCATCGTCTGGTGCTCGAGGCAGATCGAACCACGATAGAGGCTGATGGAAAAGACCTCTCCTTTATCACCGTGTCGGTGGTGGACCGGGATGGTAATCCCTGTCCCAATGTGAACGAACTGGTGCGGTTCAACGTGAAGGGAGCCGGGACCTACCGGGCCGGAGCCAATGGCGACGCGACCAGCCTCGACCTGTTCCACCTGCCCCAGATGCACCTGTTTAACGGCAAGCTGGTGGCCATCGTGGAGTCTGGCGAAACACCGGGGACTATCACCTTGGAGGCCACGTCCAGGGGGTTGCGAAAGGCCAACATCACCATTCGAACGAAGTGACAACCCAGACCGGGTGAAAATAGTAACGCTTCATCGAAAGGTGGAGCGTTTTTTGTACCTTTGCAGGGCAAATAGACAGATAGCAAGATGGCAAGAAAGAGAAAAAGACTCCCCCTGTTAGAGAATATCGAGATTACGGGCACGGCTGCCGAAGGAAAAGCGGTGGCGAAAGTGGATGGCATGGCTGTTTTCGTGCCATTTGTCGCGCCGGGTGACCGGGTAGATATTCAACTTACGCGTAAGAAAAACAACTACGCGGAGGGGAGGGCGGTGCATTTTCACGCCTATTCCGATAGGCGCGTAAAGCCAGTTTGCGAACACTTCGGAGTGTGCGGCGGCTGCAAATGGCAGCATCTTCCTTACGAGGAACAACTGAAGTTCAAGCAGAAGCAGGTGCAAGATAACCTGGAGCGGATCGGCAAGGTGGAGTTGCCTGAATTCTTGCCCATCCTGGGTGCGCCCGAAACCACTTTTTACCGGAACAAACTGGAGTTTACCTTCTCCGACAAGCGATGGTTGACCGACGAGGAGATCGCGTCGGGAAGAGAGTTCACGGATATGAATAGCCTCGGCTTTCATATCCCGGGCATGTTCGTCAAGGTGTTGGATATCCACAAGTGCTGGCTGCAGGACGACCGGTCGAACCAGATCCGGAATGGGATTCGCTCCTTCTGCCTGCAAAACGGGTACTCTTTCTTCGATCTTCGTAAGCAAGAA
>JAAYTC010000181.1 GCA_012518155.1 Bacteroidales bacterium
CGAGAAGGGAATGGCTATCACTTGTTCCCCGATTTTATTCTCGAACACGTAGCGGCCGGTCTGAAAATCGTAACGTGCTTCAGTATACGTGTTGGATGGATTTTTCAGGTCGATAACCGCTCTTTCTTTTAGCTGAAGAGGGCTTTGAATAAAGGGCGTGCTTACCTTGAAACGGAGGTCAGTAGTGTCTCCGGGTGCAAGGTCGGGAGAGGTTAGAATATTTTCATGCAACGCGGTGCTATCGGGTGGTGCCGCGGCATTGTCAAAAGGCGGATTGGCAGTGTCGGGCAGTGCTATGGTATGGTCGAAAAGTAGCCCGGTGCTTTCGTGCCAAGCCCTGGAAATGGATGCAAAAAGAGTGCTCCCGTGACTTGTCAACAGGAGAAACAAAAACAACGTATGTATGAACTTTTTCAGAGCAGCAGCTTAATACGATTCATTTATTTTGTTCGTATCACGTAATCAGCTTCTGTTGTGCTCTATAAACTATTACAGCCTTTTCAGCGCCTCTTTGATTACCCCTTCGACAGGTAGCGAGGGTGACTCCTTGATGATTTTTGCTACAACTTTTTGTGAGGCGTTTTGCACGAATCCCAGCATCACCAGTGCCGAGACAGCGGCGTGCCCCGTTTCCGACAAGTCGGCCTTCGTGGGTAACTGAACGGTGCCGCTTTCGTCGGTGAACTTGATTTTGTCTTTCAGATCCACGATAATTCGTTGCGCCGTTTTCGCTCCAATTCCTTTCACCGTCTGCAACACGGTCGCGTTCTCGGTCGCGATCACGCTCTCCAGCTCTTTCGAACTGAGCGATGAAAGGATCACTCGGGCAGTGCTGGGGCCTACCCCCGAAACGCTGATAAGGAGCAAGAACAACTCCCGCTCGTGCTTGTCCATAAAGCCGAATAGCACGTGCGCGTCCTCCCGGATCGCTTCGTGCACGTAAAGCTTGGCCGTCTGCTTATCGCTGATGGCACCGTAGGTGTTAAGCGATATGTTCATCTGATACCCTATGCCCCCTTGTTCCAATGTGACCGACGTGGGTGTCAACTCGGCTACTTCTCCTTTAATATAATCTATCATAATGCATTTTTAATTTGTAGCGTCGCGTACGTGAAATGGTTCGCGCACAACGCGCAGGGCTGATTACGTGATACCGTACGTATAACGGTAAATAATCTGAAAAAGTATATTACAGCCCGTTTGTTTTCCGTTTCAACCGATTTCTCGTTTCAGTCGAGTTTTTTATTATTCAAGTTTCGCATGTTCTTATGTACAGCTAAATGAAAATTTAGCTGTTGAAGTTATCCTTTAACTCGTTCTCAATTTCCTCTATTGAAGGTAATGTCCCTTTAAAATCGGCAGGATACAATTTTGTCAATTCATATTCGGATATACCTATTGGCTGACTACTTGACTCTAAAGCATATTGCGCGAGAACATTATCTTTGGTTTTGCAAACAAGCAAACCAATCGTAGGATTATCCTCGGACTGTTTCAGAATATGGTTAACTGCTGCGACATAAGTCCCTAATTGACCTATATTACCAGAATCAAACTCTGTGGTTTTGATTTCAATTACAACATAACACCTCAAATTCAAATTGTAGAAGAGCATATCCAGAAATTTCTCTGTTTTTCCTATCTGCAACCTATATTCACGTCCGACGAATGCAAATCCAGTACCAAGTTCTAGTAAAAATTTTGTTACATTCCTGACTAATGCCTCTTTCAATTCCTTCTCTTTGTATTCTTCTGTAAGTGCTAAAAAATCGAAGTTATACGGATCTTTTGTCATCTCTTGAGCCAAATCACTCTGTAGAGATGGAAGGGCTTTTTTAAAGTTGGAAATAGCTTTTCCTTGACGTTCGTATAAGTCCGTATCGAGAAAATTCAACAATACAGAGCGCGACCAATTGTTTTGAATTGTTTTTTGAACATAGAAATAGGCTTTTTCAGGGTTATCATAACACTTGTCAATAATAAATCTGTGGTGTCCCCAGGGAATAGAAAATAAATCGTCCACAGGTTGTGGGGAAATTGATTTGTTATTTTCCCCCACAACTTGTGGGGAAATTACATTTAGCTGTGAGTAAAGAATATAGAAACGTTTCATGTAATCTATATTGGTTTCAGACATACCTTTTACTCCCGGAAGTTTATCCTGTAAATCCAGACTTATGTTTTGGAGAATCTTGTCTCCCCATTTACTTTCTGCCTTTAATTCTACAATATCTTTGCCGAGTAACCAGTAAAAGCGAAGCATTTCGGAATTCACCTTTACAGAAGCTCGTAGTTGGCTTATCCTAAACCTTTCGCTGAGTTCAGAAATCCACTGTTTATATTCTTTGTCTATTTTGATTAATTTGCTCATATCTAAATTTTATCCAGCGTAAATTATTAATCATAGAGAAAGACATGTCCTTTGGCTAATCCTCCTTCACTGGTCTCTTTATAGAGCGAAGGCAGGTCGTGCCCCGTCTCCTTCATCACCTGTACTACCCGGTCGAACGATACGCGGTGTATACCGTCGGTAAAAGAGGAGTAAATATTCGCGTCCAGTGCCCTTGCCGCTGCTAAGGCGTTGCGTTCGATACAGGGGATCTGCACCAGTCCACATACCGGATCACACGTCATTCCCAAGTGATGTTCCAGTCCCATCTCCGCGGCGTATTCTATTTGCGCGGGACTTCCCCCGAAGAGCTGGCTGGCAGCCGCGGCCGCCATGGCACACGCGACACCCACTTCACCTTGGCAACCCACTTCGGCTCCCGAAATGGAGGCATGTTTCTTAACGATATTCCCGACCAACCCGGCCGTGGCAAGAGCCCTTAAAATCCGGTTCTTACTAAACTCACGGCTCTTTTCCAAGTGGTATAGTACAGCCGGGATTACGCCACTCGAACCGCAGGTAGGAGCGGTTACAATTACCCCGCCCGCCGCGTTCTCTTCCGAAACAGCCAGCGCGTAGGCAAAGACCAGACCTCTCGATCGAAGCGATGCATTGTGCCCTTTCGCCTTTATGTGGTAACTGCATGCCTTGCGATGTAGACTGAGCGGCCCCGGAAGAATTCCCTCGTTATCGAGTCCTCTTTCCACCGCTGCCTTCATCGTTTCCCATACCTTACTTAGGTGATCCCATATCTCACTTCCCTCGCACTCTTCCACGTATTCCCAGTAGCTCTTGCCGGTCCGTTCACACCACTCCATTATCTCGGTCAGGGTAGTCATCGGGTAGATCCTTTTTCCCTCGTCCGCGGGTAGCCCGACGGTCTTTTCCCCGTCCGAAAGTGCACCTCCCCCCACGCTATACAATGTTTCTGATTCCAGCAGCTTGCTCTCCTTGTCGAATGCTTCTAACTTCAACGCGTTGGGATGAAAAGGGAGAAAGGTGCTTGGAAACCATTCGATAGTAGTAGGTGCTAAAGGCTCAAGCACGCTAAGAATAGCTTCGTCCGTTAAGTGGCCTTTTCCGGTGGCCGCGAGGCTGCCGTAGAGAGTAACGACAAACTTTTTAGCGATTGGGTGTTTTTCGGCGAAAAGCGAGGCTGCTTTTTTAGGCCCCATGGTGTGGCTGCTCGAAGGCCCATTGCCAATACAGTAAAGTTCTTTAATAGATTTCATGCGATTTTTTTTAACATGATGTGTTTCCCGTGTCTCGGGGATGTTCGGTGGTTTGATCGTGCTTTTTAATTCATTATTGGTTTTTGGTAAAGCAACGATTAAACCAGGTTCTCCACAAAGATAATCATAAAAAATTATAGTTTAAGCAAGCTTTGCTTCTACTCTCACTTAACGAAAAAGTTCACTAAAGTTAGACTTTTTCTGCGTTCGGCATAATCAAAGCAAGCTTTGCTTCTACTCTCACTTAACGAAAAAGTTTTGTACTTTTGCATTATATAAAGTAATGGAATTGAATGAGCGCACGAAAAAAATACACGTACAATATTGAAGCACAAGATATCGATTTCAGGAGAAGAGTCTCGCTGGTATCACTCACCAACTTTGTGCTGATCACGGCCGGCAGGAATGCCGATGAAAATGGCTTCGGTATACTGGAGCTACAGTCAGGGAATTACACGTGGGTGCTTTCTCGCCTGGTTATCGATATGGAACGGATGCCTACCGAGGAGGATACCATCTCCATAGAAACTTGGGTAGAGAAGGTGGGGACAGTGTTCACCACGCGTAACTTCCATCTTACCGACGGTACGGGGAAAACCATCGGTTATGCCGCTTCCACGTGGGCTGTTATTGATATGAAGACTCGCCGAAGCGTATCCCTCGATTCACTCACCGCGATGAAGGACTTCATTGTGCCGGAGAGTACGCCGATAGGTGAACCGACCCGGATACCTAACGCGAAGGGGGAAGCGGCCAACACTTTCACCGTGCAATACAGCGATATTGATGTAAACGGCCATGCCAACAGCCTCCATTATGTCCGGTGGATATCGGACTGTTTTTCGCTCGATTTTTACAAGAAGCATTTCATTCGTCGCTTCGAGATCAACTTTTTGCAAGAGCTGACTTTTGGCGACGTGGGCGAGGTATACCGAGAGCCGGGCGCGGAAGGTGAGTACCAGTTCCAGATTGTTACTCGAGAACGTGGCGCGGCTTGTC
>JAAYTC010000021.1 GCA_012518155.1 Bacteroidales bacterium
AAAAAATGACGAGACTCATCCAGCATCACTCCTCTCCAATCATGCTTAGGGAAATCCTCGATATTCCAGCAGGGGATTGCTTCGGAAGATGAAAACTCAATAAGTTGCAACAAAGAAATGATTCCATTAAAAATGCCCTCTTCCGTACCCGATTCAATCCGGATGGAATTGTTGCTCATGTTTAAAGTGTATGCTCCTTTCCTCGTGTCATCTCCCGTGAGCACCAGCGAAATTCCACTCTCTTTCAGCCCCTTGCCCATGGGCAGGGTGAGTGCTTTATCTTCAAATATTTTCGCTTGTAAAAAGTGCGCTTCGTCGGCCAATAGGGGATTATCGAAATAAATGGACACATCGCTGTTTAAATGGAAGGTAGCGTTTTGTGCCCGATAGTTTTGTGGAATAGGGATGATAGATGGTTTTTGCTGGGCGGTTAGGATAAAATAGCCCATCAAAAACGCGAGAATAAGCGTTGATTTCTTCATTGAATTATTTTTTTATATCTTGTAATTACTGATTTTTCACGTGGATATCTGCCCATTTAATGTACTGTTCCCAGTCGTACGCGGTAACCGCGTGTTTGCCGCTTCGAATATGATACGCGACACTGTTGTGGATAGGGTGGTGGATACCCGGCATCTGTTCATCGTCGATACCACTTTTGCCGAACAATTTATAAACGGGAGTGGCATAAAAGCCCGATAGGAATTCACCTTTCGGGTCCGCCCATTGATCCTCCTCGGCACTCGCTATATATACCGGACGAGGTGCCATCAAGGCTATTAACGCGTGTTGATCGACCGGAAGTGCCTCTTCATTATCATTGTAGATATTGAAGTTGTCACAAAACCAATGAGGAAACGCGTTATTGATAATTTCCAATGTCTCCCCAAACTTTCGTTTCGATAACGCGGCACCCCCGCATCCTGAATTATTTGAAATGGCTCCTGCAAATCGTTCATCAACAACCCCCGCCCACAACGATGTTTTCCCCAGTCGAGAATGTCCAAACGTGACAACCTTCGACGCGTCCACGCCGGGGTCTTGTTCCAGGTAATCCATTGCCTTGGTCAAACCCCATGCCCATGCCGAGATGGCTCCCCATTCGTTATCCAGCGGTTTATCTTGGCCTTCGTTATAAAAGAGCGGGTGAATGCCATCGCTAAAATCATCTCGATCGGGATCTACTTCCCCGTAATAGATTGTCGCGAGGCCATAGCCGGCATCGATCATTTTTTCTACCTGCCAGTTCTCCGTTTGGGCACCTCTTGACTCCTCCGTCAAACGGTGCTCGGTGATGCCATACGTGTTGTTATTACGTGCCCAAGCATTTGAGATGCGAATGTTAGGATCGTTGTAGACTATATGGTTACCGTAAAAGTTATACCCCAGGAACATGGGTGCTTTTTCCACGTTATTCGGGAGATAGAGAAGGATGTTAAACGAAAGCTTTTTACCGTTATTTTCAACGTGGATATCCACTTGTTTCCTTTTAGCCTTCCCGTTAATTGCACCGGTGCCTTCTTCAATGACTTCCCACTTGGTTATTGCTAAATCACCCGGGATTTTCCCATACATTTGGTTCGTGAAAAAGTCCAGCAGCTCCGGCCGCCGCATCGTTTCCCATTCGCGGGCCGTATGAATTGCTTCTCCCTCGAAAGAGGTCAGAAGGTCCGGAATTTCAAACTCCGGAACCTTCGACTCATCATAATTTGCTCTTGATGCCGCACTTTGGGCAATACTTTGCAGTGAAAGGCTCAATAGCCCCAAAAAAAGGATGGTTGTTATTTTTAATCGTTTCATATTACCTACAAAAGTTAGGATCAAGTTATATGCAAATTATATACAAAATCAGGGATTGAGCTACCTGCCGATGGGTGTTTTTTTATTTAAAAGATGTGACACCCGGTACAGCTACAGGAATATCGTATTTGGTATCCCACGACACGTTTTCGGGGAACAGTACCTCTTCCGAAGCCAGCGCATCGTCGAGGGATATGGTTTGACCCGTGTAACCCGCCATTCGTCCCGCTAAGGCGACGAGGTTCGAGCGTGTCATCCACTCACCATCATTCATCGGTTTGTTCGCCCGGATAGAGGCGAAAAGCTCATCATGTTCTACTTGATACATGCTTCTTGACTCCGACCGTTTATAGGCCTCCGCGTCGGTGAATTTTGTTTCGTCGCTATATTCCCATGCCTGTTTCCCTGTGATCTCGTGTAATCCGGTACGGCAGTCTACCACGCATTTGCCATCGCTTCCCACTAATTCCACCGCGTACGCGGGGCTCGTGTTGTTTTGCTGGCGGCAACGGAAATAGGCTTTTGCCCCGTTCGGGTATTCGTATATCACGGCGAAATGATCGAACACGTTTCCGAATCGTTTGTCCGTTCTTTTTTGTCTCCCCCCGCTGCCCGTGACCCGTAGTGGAGCTACATCTCCCATGGCCCATTGGAGCATATCGATGCTATGAATGGCCTGTTCTATGATATGATCTCCCGAGAGCCAATTGTAATAAAGCCAGTTGCGGAGCTGGTATTCAAAGTCTGTCCAGCCACTCTCTCTCTCCTTGTACCATAGCTCCCCTGTGTCGTAGGAGGCTTCGGCTGTTAGTATTGACCCCAGTTGTCCATTCAATACTCTTCCAAAAGTTTCTCTTTTCGGGTAGTGGTATCTCCAGCAGAACCCTGAGACCAGTGATAATTTCTTCTCCTGCGCCTTTTTAGCGGCGGCCATCACCTTCCTTAGTCCCGGAGCGTCAACCGCGAAAGGTTTTTCACAGAATATGTGTTTGCCGGCATTCACAGCCGCTTCGAGGTGTTGCGGACGGAAGGCAGACGGGGCAGCCAGTAAAACCACATCCACGTCTGTTTCGAGGAGTCGTTGATAAGCATCCAAACCAACAAACTTGTTATTATCGGACACCTGTACCTTGTCATTTAATTTTCCTTTGAGAGAATTATATGACGATTCCAATCGATCGGAAAAAGCATCAGCCATGGCATAGAGAACCACGTTCGGGTCGGCGTTTAAAGCCTCTTCCGCTGCTCCGGTTCCTCTTCCCCCGCATCCTATAAGTCCCACTCGGAGTGTATTGCTGTTGTTAAACATCCGAGGTGATTGGGCTCCCCAAACACTGTTCTTAGTAGCCATTGAACCAATCGTTACGATCCCGGCTGTCTTTAGAAATTGTCTTCTTGAATAGCTCATATTGATTTATTTTATTTA
>JAAYTC010000182.1 GCA_012518155.1 Bacteroidales bacterium
GCAATAATAGTACTACGAATTCTTTTAATGGTACTTCGAGGAGTACGGTCTCCGGTGCCGGTGCTACTTTTCCTTATCCCTACTACAACATTGTCTTTCGTGATTACATGCGCCTTCACGACGCTGTAACCGTTAATTACGGGGCTATTGGCAGCGGGGGTGGAATTCGAAGCCTGCGCGACCGCTCCGTGGATTTTGGAGCAAGCGATGCCTTTCTTACCGAAAAAGAGCTGGAATCGATGAATGGCGAGGTTATTCATATTGCTACATGCCTAGGGGGTGTGGTAATGGCGTACACGTTAGAAGGAGTGGATAACCTGCGACTGACGGGTCCGCTTATCTCGGATATCTACTTGGGAAAAATAACGAAGTGGAACGATCCCCGGCTTAAAGCAATCAATCCGGGCGTGTCGCTACCGGACTTGGATATTACTCCTGTATATCGCTCGGATGGTAGCGGAACAACGTTTAACTTCTCGGAATATCTCTCTGTGGTAAGTCCCCAATGGGACCGGATTATGGGAAAAGGAAAAGCACTCAAGTGGGAAGCCGGTATCGCGGCTAAAGGAAATCCCGGGGTAGCCGGTATCGTGCAACAAACCGAGGGAGCCATCGGCTATATAGGCTCTGAGTACGCGCTCACGCTGAAGCTGAAGACGGCTAAACTACAAAATAAAGCCGGTAATTTCGTGGATGCTACCCTCGAATCCATATCGGCCGCGGCAAACGTGGATCTGCCGGACGATATGCGTGCAACCATAACCAACTCCGACGATCCGGACGCGTACCCCATCAGCCTTTTCACATGGGTACTGGTTTACAAGGATCAACAGTATGGCAATCGTACAGAATCGGATGCACGGGATCTAATAGAGCTGCTTCACTACATGCTGAGCCCCGCGGGGCAAAAAGTGGCCGCGCAGATAAACTACGCACCTCTACCGGAACAGGGACTGGAAAAAAACCACCAACTTATCGAGCAAATACATTACGGGGGTGACCCCCTGTTCAGTAATAATATAGAGAATGAAGGATAGAATATTTCGGTTGGCCCTTTTCATCGCGGCACTGACGATCCTGCTGCTAACAGCAGGTATCATCTACGCGCTGGTGAGCCGGTCACTGGATACGTTCGCGGAGTATGGAATCTGGGGGTTTATCGCTAACCCTGAATGGGATCCTCGCTCGGCCACGGAAGAGTATGGAGCACTCTCTTTTATAATGGGTACCCTCTATACCGCTTTTTTCGCGCTGTTTATTTGTATTCCCTTTTCGCTATCGGTAGCACTGTTCAACGGCGAGTATTTTAAAGGGACAAAGATATCTTCGGCGGTGAGTTCTGTCGTGGACCTGCTGGCGGGTATCCCCTCTATCGTTTACGGCCTTTGGGGATTTTACAGCGTGCGCCCGATCGTGATCGAATTGGGAGTCAACGCCCAAGGTTTCGGAATATTCCTTTCCTCCATCGTACTGGCCATCATGATTATCCCCTACGCTTCATCGCTGAGCGCGGAGTTTATATCGATGGTGCCCAACAGAATGAAAGAGGGAGCATACAGCTTGGGAGCCACTCGGATGGAGGTGATACAACGTATCAGCCTACCTACCGCTGCTTCGGGCATCGTGGCGTCTTATATTTTGGCACTGGGACGAGCGTTGGGTGAAACCATGGCGGTGACCATGTTGATTGGAAACACCGACCGTATACCTCGCGGCTTACGGGATACCGGCAATACTATGGCGAGCGTGATCGCGAATCAATTTGGAGAGGCGGATGGATTGAAGCTAAGTGCTTTAATCGCGATCGGCCTCTTACTGTTTATTATTACGGCCATTATTAACCTGATTGCCAAGTTGGCAATGAAAAAATTATCAGCGGTATGATGGAGAGTATCACGGCATCGAACCGACTACGAAAAGGGAAGGACAAAATTATTTATTTCTTGGTCTGTTCCTTCTCTTTCTTGGCTATGATTCCTCTGTTTTTAATTTTGTGGGATGTAGTTTCGAAAGGGTATAAGAATTTCAATATCCGACTATTCACCGAGGTAACGCCTTCATCGATGGACGCGTTGCTCGCGAATATGAATGATGAGCCTATCCCGGGTGGAATCCTTAACGGTATCACCGGTACCATCCTTATCGTGGGGTTGGCCATCCTTTTTTCCGTTCCGCTGGGCCTCTCCATCGGTATTTATCTCGCGGATAACCACGGCAAGCGATTCGCGAAGGTGGTGAGTTACCTGACCGATCTTCTACAAGGGATGCCCTCCATTGTAATCGGGATCATCGCGTATGCTTGGGTAGTTAAACCTTTAGGGGGTTACTCGGCCTTGGCCGGTAGCGTGGCGTTGACGATTATGATGCTCCCCATGATCGTGCGTTCCACGGAAGAGACGTTAAAGATGTTGCCGTATGCATACAAGGAGGCGGGCTTAGCATTGGGTGCTTCCTATACCAATGTGGTATTTAAGATACTGCTCCCTTCGGGATTTGGAGGAATTTTCACGGGCATACTTTTGGCCATATCAAGGGTGATGGGGGAGACGGCTCCCCTGATGCTTACCGCGTTGGGTGCATCCGTTGTCAACTGGAACGTGATGGAGCCGACAAGTGCCATTCCACTCTTGATCTGGGATTTTTATAACGATCCTAACTTGGTGGACCTGATTTGGTCTTCATCTCTCCTGCTCCTGATTGTTATATTCTTGTTGAATTGGACTGCTAAAATTGTAGCACGTAAATGGAAAGTGTAAAAATAACCAATGGGATGAACCCCATCCTTGAACTGAAAGAGGTTTCGGTATCGTATACCCCCGGTAAAAACGCGGTGGATAAAGTTACTACCGAGATATATCCCAACACCATCACGGCCATCATGGGGCCCTCGGGGTGTGGCAAGAGCACGCTTTTACGTGCAATAAACCGCATGCACGACCTCTACCCACATATAAAAACGACCGGCGAGATTCTTCTGAAAGACAAAAACGTGCTGGAGATGGACGCGATGAAGGTGCGTAGGCTCGTGGGTATGGTGTTTCAACAACCCAATCCCTTTCCCACCATGAGCATATACGACAATGTATTGGCCGGTTATACCCTCAACGGGATACGCCTTAAGAAACGTGAAAAGGATGAGATCGTGCAGCATAGCCTCAAAAGCGTGGCGCTTTGGGAAGAGGTGAAAGATGTGATGACCAAGCGGGGCTCCTTCCTTTCGGGAGGGCAACAGCAGCGCCTTTGCATTGCCCGTACGTTGGCACTCAAACCGGAAGTGTTGCTGATGGATGAACCCACTTCGGCACTCGATCCTATATCGACGAACAAAATAGAGGAATTATTGTTGGAATTAAAAAAAGAATTCACTATCATTGTCGTCACGCATAACATGTCGCAGGCAGCACGTATATCCGATAATTCAATGTTCATGTACTTGGGTGAACTGATAGAACACGGCAATACCACGCAAATGTTTACGAAACCGAAAAACAAACGTACCGAAGAGTACTTGACGGGGGTGTTTGGGTAATTAAGCAGTGAAGGGTGAAGAATCAAGAGTCAAGAATTTCATGATTGAACCCATTCGAATTATGAAATTATAAAATCAGCAAAAAGAATATGGACGCGTTGAACGAGAATAAGCCTTCCGCGCTCGGCATAAAAGATAAGTATCTGGCCCAGCTGCACAGTGATTTCCAGTTGCTTTCGGAGATCGTGTTATCCCAAATAAAGATGGCGGCAACGCTGGTACATGATAATCACAACGAAGAGGTCGTGAGTGAATTACGGCGGAATGAGAAAATAATCAATTCGCTGGACGTTACCATCAAAGAGAAGGTGATAAACGCGATTATTCTTTTTACACCGCGAGCATTAGACCTCCGTCGATTAATGTCGTATCACGATATGACCATCTCGATGGAGCGGGTGGGCGACCTTATCGAGAACATCACTTTGGCATTAGAAGAGATGGATTTGTCGATGCCGGGATTTGAAAAATACAAGAAGCCGATCGACAAGATGTTCGTTCAGACCGATAAGATGCTGAAGAGTGCCCTTTTTGCTTTTACAGGGGTGAGCAACGAGATGGCTTACGACACTATTCAGATGGACGATAAAGTGGATAAACTGGAGCGTAAGATCGAGAAACAGCTGGCATCGGATTTCAACGGGCAAGCCCAAAACACACAGTCGCTGGTTAATATGATGAACCTGAATAGTATATCCTACTATCTCGAGCGGATTGGAGATAAGGCGGTAGATATGGCGGAGTCTGCTGTTTACCTGATCGAAGGGAAGGATATACGGCATGTTAAACTGCCGGAATAGCCGATCATTTAGCGTGAAGTAGAAGGAAGATGGAAGAGAGAATTTTAGTGGTGGATGATGAAAAGGATATCTGCGATATTCTTCAGTTTAATTTAGAAAAGGAGGGATATATTGTAGATGTGGCCACCTCGGGGGAGGAAGCGGAAGAGAAACTTACCGATATCCATCAGCTTATTATCTTGGATGTGATGATGGGAGGCATATCAGGCTTTAAACTGGCCGAAAAGCTGAGAAAGAAAGAGAATTTTGTCCCCATTATTTTTCTTACTGCCAAAAACACAGAAAACGATGTGCTTACCGGTTTTTCACTAGGAGGGGATGACTATATCTCAAAACCTTTCTCGGTGAAAGAGGTGTTGGCACGGGTGAAGTCGCTGCTGAAGAGGGCTAAATTGGTCACTCCCCCGTTGGAAACTAAATGGAGTTATAAAGGGCTGGAAATTGATATTCCTGCTAACCGAGTGACGGTGGACGACGAAGAGGTTTCTCTCACCAAAAAGGAGTTTGAAATACTCTCGTTGATGGCACAAGCTTCACCGAACGTACTTGCACGCGCCGATATTTTGAACAGCGTGTGGGGAGAGAACGAATACGTGCTCGATCGAACAGTGGATGTACATATCACACGATTGAGAAAAAAGTTGGGGAAATATGCCGGCATTATCGTGAACCGATCGGGATTCGGGTATTACCTCAACCTTGAAGTTAAGGAGTAATTTAGTTCATCGAAGAAGTCTCACGAACGTCGAGAAACAAAATATGATTAAAAAGATCTCTTATAGAACACGCATTATGCTGTTTTTCACGGCGATTATCGCCGCGTTCACGGTAGGCATCATCCTGTTTGAACAACAACAGTGGAAGAATGAACGGACCAACAGCCTGGAAAGAACACTCGAGGCAAATGCAGATATTATTCACGCTTACATTCATGGAAATAATATCCCGCTTGATGAAAATGTAATAAAGGTAGAGGAGCAACTTGAATACATGGATCCTGACCTTCGGCTCACGATTATCGACTGGCAGGGTAAGGTGCGGTATGATAATTTACTGGATGGAAGTGAAATGGAAAATCACTTGCAACGCCGGGAGATTCAAAAAACCATTGGTTTCGGGCAGGGCGCGCATATTCGTCTATCTACCAGCAACAACGTGGAATACCTCTATTTTGCTAAAAAATACGACGAGGGGTATTTCATTCGCTTCGCGATACCGTACGACGTGGAGGTTCAAAACTTCATACACTCCAATAGCTCCTTCGTTTACTATATCTTACTGTTTTTCGTGATATGCATGCTGATGGTCTATTTCTTCTCGAATCGTTTTTCCAAATCGATCAAAGAGTTACGGGCTTTTTCACTGAGCGTGAGACAAGGTATTCCCGTGCCTCACGACTTTCGTTTTACCGACGATGAAGTGGGAAAGGTGAGTGCCGATATCGTGGAGAACTACACGCTGTTACAGGATAATCGACGCCAATTAGCGGCAGAACGTGAGAAGCTCTTGCAGCATTTTCAATATTCGGAAGAGGGGATTGCCATCTTCTCGGAAGACCGAAAAAAGGTGTACACCAACTCTTACTTCCTTCAGTTCTTGAACGTGATCTTGGATAAGCCCACGCTGGAGGTGGAGCAGCTTTTTACCGAACCTGAATTTGCCAAGGTTACGGCTTTCTTGAATCAAGAGCATAAAGAGAATAACATTTATACCACCCGGATGGATAAAAGCGGGCGGCAGTTTATCGTGCGAGTGATTGTTTTTGACGATGAGAGCTTCGAGCTCTATATCGGCGATATCACCAAATCGGAAAAAACACGCCTGCTCAAACAGGAGATGACCAACAACATCGCGCACGAACTGCGTACTCCCGTGACAAGTATTCGTGGCTATTTAGAGACCATTCTGGATCAACACGATAACCAGCTGAACCCCCGTATCAACAACTTTTTGGATAGGGCCTACGCGCAAACCATTCGCCTTTCGGAATTGATACAAGATATCAGTATGCTTACCAAGATAGAGGAGGCGGCCGACCGATTCGAACTGGAACCGGTGGAGTTGAAAGAGTTGCTCGTGGAGCTACAGACGGATATGGCCGATAAGCTGGAAGAGAAAGGCGATCGTTTGCTGATTGAGGTAGCCGATAACGTGGTGATACAGGGAAGCCGCACGTTGCTTTACTCTATTTTTCGCAACCTCACGGAAAACTCCATCGCCTATGCCGGTGATGGGGTAGAGATAAAAGTGCGTTGTTACGACGAAAATCAAGATGCTTATTTTGTAGAGTTTTGTGATAATGGAGTAGGGGTAGAGGAGAAGCACCTGGTACGCATATTCGAGCGCTTTTACAGGGTCAACGAGGGGCGTACGCGTGTTACGGGTGGATCGGGCCTCGGGCTCTCCATCGTGAAGAATGCCGTGTTATTCCATAAGGGAAGCATCGTGGCTAAAAACCGCTCGGAAGGGGGACTCTGCTTCTTGATTACCCTGCCTAAAAAAAAGAGCCTTAAGAAGGATTAAAAACGATAATTAAGCGATATGAAATACGTAGGAGCACATGTGAGCGCTTCCGGTGGAGTGGATAACGCCCCACTGAACGCGCACGCCATCGGCGCGAAAGCTTTCGCCCTTTTTACCAAAAATCAGCGGCAATGGTTTGCCGCTGCCTATAAGGAAGAGACCATTGAACGGTTCAAACAGCGGGTCGACGAGCTGGGCTTTGATCCCGATCATATCCTGCCGCACGACAGCTACCTGATTAACTTGGGGCACCCCACCGAGGAGGGGATTAAAAAGTCGCGTCAAGCCTTTTTCGACGAGATGTCGCGGTGCGAGCAGTTAGGATTGAACCGCCTCAATTTTCATCCCGGAAGCCACCTCAACCAAGTGTCGATCGACGAGTGCCTCGACCGGATCGCGGAATCGATCAACATGGCGCTCGAAAGAACAAACGGGGTGACCGCGGTGATCGAGAATACGGCGGGTCAAGGAACCAACCTGGGGCACACCTTCGAGCAGCTGGCCCATATCATCGATAAAGTAGACGATAAAAGCCGGGTGGGGGTCTGCCTCGACACCGCGCACACGCTGGCCGCGGGGTACGAGATTCGCACCAAAGAAGCGTTCGAGGAAACCATGAAGGCGTTTCACGAGGTGGTAGGGATATCCTACCTGAAAGGGATGCATATCAACGATTCCAAAAAAGAGGTAGGGAGCAGGGTGGACCGCCATGATAGCCTCGGTAAAGGAGTGATGAACATGGACCTCTTCTCGTTTATCATGAACGATCCCCGTTTCGACAACATGCCACTGATCCTTGAAACGCCCGACGAATCGATTTGGGCCGAAGAGATACAACTGCTTTATTCACTTGTACAATAGTTTATCCAGTCTATTCTCTAATCACGGAACTTTTTGTTCCAATGCCTGTAAGGTGTTTTTTACCAATTCAGCTTGGGTAACCATCTGTTCGTATTCGTTGATCACGATTGGTTCTCCCCCCATTTTAACCCGCGGGTTACGGTATACCATGCCACTTTCTACCGGTGCCCGGGCCGAAAGATGAAACTCTTTGGCACCCGTTCCTTGGGCGATGGCAGCTATATTTCCCGTGTTGATTCCGCTTCCCGGCATGATAATAATCCGTTTCCCCGCTTTTTCTACTAATTTATTCAGGAGAGGGATTCCTTGCTCTGCTTTGGGTTCTTGTCCAGAGGTAAGAATCCGGTCGCAACCTAGCAAGATGATTTTTTCAAGGCTCTCAAACGGATCGCGACACATATCGAACGCGCGATGAAAGGTCACGCTCATGTTGCCGGCAGCTTTAATTAAGGCTTTGTTACGGGGTACGTCAACTTCCCCATCCGCGGTGAGACACCCGATTACGACCCCATCCACTCCCAGCTCGCGGGCTATCTCGATATCTTTCAGCATGATCCGGTGCTCTAAATCGGAATATAGAAAATCTCCCCCACGGGGGCGGATAATCACGTGGAGCTTGATATCCAGTAGTTCGCGTGCCAGGGCCATATCCCCGTAGGAGGGAGTGGTTCCCCCCTCCGGGATACCGGCGCACAACTCTACCCGGTAGGCTCCCCCTTTTTGGGCCTCTAGACAACTATCGACCGAGTTAGCACATATTTCTAATTTGTAGTTCATATTTCAACGATATTATCCCGTTTACGCGGGGTTGATGCCAATCAAGACACCTCCAAAGATACAAAATTAGCTATAAACCCCTTACTTGGAGTCGTGAAGCGATAGAAAGCAATAAAATTTAACGTGAAAAATCGTTTTTTTAGTCATTATGTTATATTTTTGGTGAATAAACAGTTCTTTAAGATTATCTCTTGCATGTCAATTAAAAAATTCAATGATCGCTCGTCGCTTTCAGTTCTCTCTTTTTTACTGGTTTCGCTGTTTTTCTTGCATGGCTGCAAAGCCAAGGAGGGAGAAGAAAATTACATTAAATTCAAAAAGCTCAAGGATACGCGTCAATATTTTGCCTATACCGGCGATGGTTCCCTATTGATAAGTGGTCACAGGGGTGC
>JAAYTC010000183.1 GCA_012518155.1 Bacteroidales bacterium
ACCAAGTGGAATTTTTAATTTAACGCGTTGCAATCATGCTGGAAAAAATATTTAAACTCAAACAGAACAAGACCACGGTACGCACCGAGCTCGTGGCTGGTGTTATCACGTTCCTCACCATGTCGTATATCCTGGTGGTGAACCCCAATATTCTGAGCGCGGCGGGAATGGACCGGGCCGCTTTGTTCACGGCGACTGCCCTCGCGAGCCTGTTGGGTACCCTGTTCATGGCATTTATCCCCAACCTGCCTATCGCGCAAGCACCCGGGATGGGGTTGAACTCCTTCTTCGCCTTTTCGGTGGTGATCGGCTTGGGCTATTCTTGGCAAATGGCCCTCACCGCCGTGTTTATTCAGGGGATTATCTTCCTGATCCTCACTTTCTTCAATGTCAGGGAGCTAATTGTGAAGAGTATCCCAGTTGCCATCAAGGATGCTATTCCCGTGGGTATTGGCCTCTTTATCACCTTTATCGGGTTGCAGAACGCCGGGCTTATCGTGAGCGACCCGAACACGATGCTCGCGTTGGGAGCCATGTCTGATCGGCACGTGTGGGTGGCTTTGCTAGGGCTTGTCCTTACCGCGGTGCTCTATTATAGAAAAGTGCACGGTGCATTCCTGATCGGGATCGTGGCGGGCACCCTCTTTGCGCTTTCGCTCGGGTTGGTGCGGGCCCCGGAAGGAAGCTTGGTTACCCTTCCCCCCTCGATCGCTCCCATTTTCGTGCAGTTTGAATGGGGTCATATCTTCACGCTGGATATGCTGATCGTGGTATTCACTTTCCTCTTTGTGAACCTGTTCGACACGGTGGGGACGCTGATTGGTGTAGCCTCCAAAATCGGGATTACCGATGATCAGGGTAACTTTCCGCAGTTAAAGCCCGCGCTCTTCGCCGACGCGTTGGGAACCATGTTTGGTGCCGTGTTAGGAACCAGTACCGTTACCTCCTACGTGGAAAGCGCGTCGGGTGTCGCGGCTGGCGGACGTACCGGTCTCACCGCCTTTTCCACCGCTACCATGTTTGCCCTCGCGTTGTTCTTCGCGCCTCTTTTCCTGATGGTGCCCGCTTCGGCGACAGCACCGGCATTGATCTTAGTGGGGCTTTTCATGATCACTTCGGTGGTTAAAATCAATTTCGCGGATATGACCGAGTCGCTGCCCGCGTTCCTCACCATCGTGATGATGCCCTTCGCGTTCAGTATTGCCCAGGGAATCGTGTTTGGCATGCTCTCGTTCGTGCTATTGAAAGCACTCAGCGGTCAATTCAAGCGCATATCAATCGCCATGTGGGTGATTTTCGTGCTGTTTATCGTGAAGATGATACTCGACGCCGTGAAGGTCGTGTAAACTTGTAAGTACCCCATTTACGCGTGTAGCCATTTCATTTGTATGTTACAGATGAAATGGCTACTTTTGTGTTCTCAAATATAACAATAACAACAACATAACAATAACAACAGTTTATGGCAACAACGGCTGATTTCAGGAACGGGATGTGCATCGATGTGGATGGACAGTATTTCTTTATAGTGGAGTTCCTACACGTGAAACCGGGTAAAGGTGCAGCCTTTGTCCGTACAAAGCTGAAAAACGTGACCACCGGTCGCGTGTTCGAGAAAACATTCAACTCGGGAGTAAAGGTGGACGAGGTACGCATTGAACGCCGTCCGTTCCAGTATCTTTACCAAGACGATATGGGGTATAATTTCATGAATACAGAAACTTTCGAGCAGTTCCCGATTCCAGGAGAACAGATCGAAGGTGTGCAGTTCCTGAAAGAGGGTGATGAGGTTGAGGTGCAGATTCATGCCGAAAGCGGCACTATACTTACAGCCGAGATGCCGATGCACGTGGTGCTGGAGGTAACCTATACCGAGCCGGGCGTGAAAGGAGATACGGCAACCAACGCGCTGAAGCCGGCCACCGTGGAGACGGGTGCCGAAGTGCGCGTACCTCTCTTTGTCGATACAGGGGAGAAAATAAAGGTGGATACCCGCGACGGATCGTACGTGGAACGTGTTCGTGATTAGTCGCGTAATACCTTGCAGACAAATGGATAGAATAGGCTCCCAGAGGGAGCCTGTTTTGTTTCAAGTTCGCATCCTCTAAATATAACAGAGCTGTATGTAACAGAGTTGTATGTAACAGAGTTGTATGTAACAGAGTTGTATGTAACGGAGCTGTATATAACAGGATTGTATGCGTTTATTTTTACTTGTTTCAGGTAAAACAGTTACTTTTAATGATCCCGTTTTCAAACGCTGGTTTCGAAAAAATGTAAGAAGATTCTAAAGTTGAGTGAAGATTAATTTAATAAAAAAGAAAATGCAAATCATCCTTTCCCCTGCAAAATTAATGGACTTTTCGGCTAACCCCACCAGTGTGAAAGTTACCAAACCGTTGTTTCCCGAAAAAACGAAGGAGCTGGTGACGGTTTGTCGCTCGCTCTCGGAGACCGAAATAGCGGAATCCATGAAAATTAATCCCAAAATGGCACGCGGGGTATACGAGTATTTCCAAGCGTACGATTTCAAGTCCACGCCGCGACAGCCCGCTTCGCTCGCGTATAATGGCATTGCCTACAAGGGGCTCAACGCGCACGACTTCTCACGCGAGGATTTCGACTTTGCACAACAACACCTCAATATTATCTCCGGACTGTACGGTATCATCCGTCCGCTTGATGAGATTCGGCCCTACCGATTGGAAATGCAGCGCAAGATCGTGCCTCAAGGGTATAAATCGCTCTACGATTTTTGGGAGGATACCCTCGGGGAATATTTTAATAAAAAGCTCAAGAAAGACCCGACCATCATTAATGTTGCTTCGGTAGAATACGCGAAAGTGATAAAAAAAGGGAACCTTCCTAAAGGCACGAAAATTATCGATATCCGATTCCTCCAACAGGGAGAAAACGATTGGAAACAGGTGGTGGTGCATAGCAAAAAGGCAAGGGGGCTGCTCTCGCGTTTTATAATAAAAAACAGGCTGACAGAGGTTGAAGAGGTAAAAGGGTTCGATTACGAGGATTACTTCTTTTATCCCGCGCTTTCAAACGATAGCACTTGGACGTTCGTTCGTTAAAATTTCAACCCAGTCTGATTGCCGACCCATCATTCGTGTACTTTCGATAGGAAAATCCGGTTTTAATGATTAAATTTGTTGAGATTGCCTCCGCGAGGCATAACCTTATATTTCAACAAATGAGCAAGCTAAGCATTAAACAGTGGGCGGAAGAGGATCGCCCCCGTGAAAAATTACTGCTGAAAGGAGTTTCAGCGTTGTCCGATTCAGAGCTGTTGGCGATTCTTATCGGTTCAGGCAACGATAAGCAGAGTGCCGTTGAATTGAGCAAGGAGATTTTACGTGAAGCGGGAAACGACTTGAACCGATTGGCACGAATGAACGTGTCGGACCTGATGAATAACTTCCGGGGTATTGGGGAAGCGAAATCGGTGAGCATCATCGCGGCATTGGAGTTGGGGCGCCGCCGAAAAGCGACGCGCACAACACGTGAAAAAATTGTCTCCTCAAGGGACGCGTACGAGCAGTTCGCGATGCTGCTGGCCGACCTCAACCACGAGGAGACTTGGGCCTTGTTGACCGACCGTTCCAATCAAGTTCTTTCTACTCTTCAAGTGAGCCGGGGAGGAATATCGGGTACGGTGGTCGACATCCGTCTCATCCTTCGGGAGGCGTTAGCACGATACGCCACGGGCATCTTTATAGGCCACAACCACCCCTCGGGTAACCCCACGCCGAGTCCACAAGATACCAACATCACGAAAAAATTGAAGGAGGCGGCGCGGTGGATGGATATCGTGTTGCTCGATCACATCATCGTGTGCGGCGATGCTTACTTTAGTTTTGCCGACGAGGGGATCATTTGAACTATTCTAACAAGAATAGTCTTTAATGAATGATGAATGATGAATGAAGAGCGAAAAATGAATAATTAAAAATTTAGCCTTACCTTTACACCGTATAGTTCAAATCATCTCCGGATGATTACAAAGTAAACAATTTGCCGTTTCATCGGTTTAAATACAAAAACAACGATTATGAACGAAGAATTACAAGCATTACAAGATAAAATCGTGGTCATGCTTCGCACGGTGTACGACCCCGAAATCCCCGTGAACATCTACGACTTGGGACTGATCTACAACGTGGATATCGACGAGGCAAACAATGTAACCATCGAAATGACGTTTACCTCACCCGCGTGCCCCGCGGCAGACTTTATCCTGATGGATGTCCAAATGAAGGTGGAGTCTGTCCCCGAAGTCAACCGTGTGGACCTTGACCTGACCTTCGATCCACCTTGGGATCAGTCGATGATGAGCGAAGAGGCGTTGCTCGAGTTAGGAATGATGTAAAAGAGGCACCCCACCGGGTTGCAATCATATAGGTTGAACGTAATAGATCGTGAGGGAAAAAGTATATTTTCTTGCCGACGCCCACTTGGGCTCAAAAACACATGTCGATTCCATGGAAACGGAACGAAAAATGTGCCGTTGGCTCGATGAAATAAAAGAGGATGCCCTCGCGATTTATCTACTGGGTGATATATTCGATTACTGGTACGAATACAAGTACGTGGTGCCAAAAGGATTCACTCGTCTTCTGGGTAAATTAGGAGAGCTGACCGACTCGGGCGTGGAGGTGCACTTTTTTATCGGGAACCACGACCTATGGTTGACCGATTACCTCGCTAAAGAGTGCGGATTGATCCTTCATTTCAAGCCCTATATCACCACTATTCACGACAAAAAATTTTTTCTCGCGCACGGTGACGGACTGGGCGACGATTCCCGCTCGTTTCGTTTTTTAAGACGAATCTTTCACAGCAAATTCCTGAGAAAATGTTTTTCGGCCATTCATCCCCGATGGACCATCCCCCTGGCGCATGCTTGGTCCAATAGCAGCCGCGAGAACGGCGGCGTTGTTTCTTACTTGGGCGAGGAGCGGGAGCACTTGATTCAATTTGCCAAAGAGAAAATAAAAGAAGAGCCGGATATCAATTATTTCGTCTTCGGTCATCGCCACGTGCTGCTCGACCTACCCATCGCCGAGCATTCAAAGGTTATCATGCTGGGCGACTGGATCACCCTGTTTTCATACGCGGAGTTCGACGGCGACCGGGTGCAGTTGAAAAAGTTCGAACCCCGCCCTGTTTAACCCTATCCCCTTTTTTTCGTACAGCATCTATCCGTGGGGCGGCTTTACCCGGCACGTGCCCCCTCCTTCCATTGTATATCCTCGTGACCAACGTTGATACCTGTCTTATATTCCGCCGCTCCCGACCCCTCTTCCCACCGTATATTCTCCATATCCCCTCCGATAATTTATAAGGAGGCTACGGAGGGGCTACGGCGAGGATACGGCGAGGATACGGCGAGGTATCGGAAGGGAACCAGAGAAAAACCATCCAAGAATCGGGGAAAAAAAGGACGAAACAGGATTATGACCAAGGATGGAATAATGCGAAATAGAGGGCGAAATAGGGCAAAACAGAGAGTGAAATAGGGCAAAACAGAGAGTGAAATCAGGACGATACAGGGGGCGAAAAGAACTATAAATGTTTAAAGAAGTCCCATATCACGATGCCCGCGGTAACGGACACGTTCAGGGAATGCTTGGTGCCGTGTTGAGGAATCTCGATGCACCCGTGCGAGGCGTTTACCACCTCTTGCTGCACGCCGTGCACCTCGTGGCCGAAGATAACGGCGTATTTCTTGCCGCTTTCCGGTTGAAAATCTTCCAAAGAGATGCTGTTCTCCGCCTGCTCGATGGAGAAAACGGTGTATCCCTCTGCTTTGAGTACTTCCACGGCCGAGAGGGTCTCTTCAAAATAGCGCCACGGCACGGCGTCTTCTGCCCCCAGCGCGGTCTTGTGAATTTCCACGTTGGGCGGGGTGGAGGTAATACCGCAGAGGATGATCTCCGCTACTCGGAACGCGTCGCTCGTGCGGAATACCGACCCGATGTTGTGTTGGCTTCGCACGTTATCGAGCACCACCACCAGCGGCTTCTTTTCGGCTTCCTTGAACTCCTCGATACTGATCCGGTTCAGCTCCTCTATTTTCAGTTTTCGTCTTTGCATATCATTATATTTCAGGGATTATCGAAGAAGCAACCACACGTTGAATATACACGTAATGTTCATGTGTTCAATCCGTTAATATATTGATTCGCGGTAAATTCGCTTTTATACTCAGTTACTATAAAATCGAATAAATTGTCAATGTCTAATTTGGCTTCTTCCGAGAGAACAACCTGAAACCGCTTCATTTTTTGGAGTAGTGCTGATTAACTTTTTTCCGTAATCCCGCGAAAGCTTCTTCAACCGTGTATAGCTTCTCCCCCTCTAATTCTTCGGGTAAGGGGTATTCTAATTTTGCAACTTTCGGGTGGTTTTTCAGTTCTTGCAATAGGCGTTTTCCCGTGGGACCACTCGTATCTATTTTAGCAATTACTATGGACATACTACTTACTTCTTATGTTGAGATCTTCTTTGCAAATTTAATCGATTTCCTTTGAACTCCAAAGATATCATATGCTATTTCAAAATAGCACGTACAACAAACCACGCGTGGTGGAATAGGGTGGAGGCATGCCCCCTTCTCCTCCCTCCGAATTCGATGGCGAAAATTTTAACTGGTTACATTCTAATTGTGTGTAGATAATTTTTAGGGTTCATCACGGGAATCAACGCGGTCGTAAAATCCTTTTCATTACGGGTGATAATCAGATCACAACTACACTCAACCGCGCTATAGTACTGCAACGCGTCTTCGAAATCATTAAATTGAGAATGAAGGGCTTTATCGAATACTTCATTGTCCATAGAAGATATTTCACATAACACTTTAAATTTTCTGATCTTCTCTAAAGCCGCTCTTTTATTTTCGTATTTTGCCACGATATAATAGGCGGTTGCCATTGATATTGCCGAAACAAATAACTTAATTTTTTTATTGTCGGCTAACGTGATGATCTTAGCGGCAGGTTCATAAAAATTTTCTCGTTCCCCCAGGAAGTCGATAACTATGTTCGTGTCTAAGAATACTCTCTTCATGTTACTTGTATTTCTTTTCAAGGTAGTCGGCATACTCCGACCGGCTATCTACCCCTGGGGGAACGCTCTTTCCGGTAGAGATGCTCCGGACAAAGGGAGAAATTTCAAACGCATCATCCTCTTGAGAAGTAATCGCGTCCAAGTAATTCTCAACCAGTCTCGACAAACTGACTTTCTTGTTTGAGGCGTATTCTTTGGCCCTCTTTATTACCGTTGTGTCTAATTTTAATGTTAGTTTTGAATCCATACCCGAATTGTTTATACGTGCAAATATAATAAAGTTGTACGGATACAAGAAGTGAAATCAACTAAAACAATTGAAAAACCTACAGAAAAATCGAACGTACAACAAACCACGCGTGGTGGAGCAGGGTGGAGAGATGCCCGTAATGTTTTGCCATGATACGGTACCGCTCTTTCAACGATGCCTTTCGGTGAGTGGTGGTGAGTCCCTCGTTAAGGTAGTTGATCAGGATGAGCCGGGTGTTAAGGATCGATCGTCCTTTTTTCATCAGGCGGAT
>JAAYTC010000184.1 GCA_012518155.1 Bacteroidales bacterium
AGTCTTCCACTTGATCCAATGAGGATTGGAATACCGGTCTGCCTCTATCTTTAGGAATAGGCTTGCCAGAAGATGGAATACGATGGGGAATTTGGGGAGGCATTTCCCCCTGACCTCTTTCCGAATACGGTGAAGCGGCCTCTTCCTCTTCAAGTTGTTGCTGCTGTTTTTTTTTCTTCCGGGAATCATTAAAAAAACCCAATATCATGAAAAACACCAGTAGAATGAAATAAATAATGTCCCCAAACTCCATATTTTGATTAATTTTGCGCGTGAACTATTAGTGAGACGTAACAAAAGTAATGTTTTTTCGCGTATTAACAGGTATTTGGACAAAAAAAAATCGAGAGCAACTTCACAGCTACTCTCGAACATTTAACCAAAACCTTAACTATGAAAAAATTTTTTATTTTTCCTCGTCACAAAAATAGCACAAGAAAGGTTATTATGCAACTTTTTGTCGTGAATAATAATGATTTTAACTTTTCCTGTCTTGTAAAGATCACAGTTTATAATTAATAAGGCGATGAACAAAGAAATAATTAAAGATAAGAAGCTATTTATTGAAACGTATGGCTGTCAAATGAACGTGGCAGACACCGAGGTAGTTGCCTCCATCATGGAGATGGACGGGTATACACTAACGGACAACGACCGGGATGCCGATGCCATTTTCGTGAACACCTGCTCCATCCGGGAGACCGCGGAACAACGTGTAGTGAAGCGATTGGAGTACTTTAACTCGCTCAGGAGAAAGAGAAGAGAGCCTCTTATCCTTGGGGTGCTGGGATGCATGGCCGAACGTGCCAAATCGGACCTGATTGATCATCACAACGTGGATTTAGTGGTGGGCCCTGACGCTTACCTTGACCTACCCAACCTGGTAGGTGCCGCGGAACAAGGCGAGAAAGCAATGAATATTGAGCTTTCCAAGACCGAGACCTACAAAGATGTAATCCCGTTAAAAATCGCGGGCAGCAATATATCGGGTTTTATCTCGATTACGAGAGGATGCGATAAATTTTGTACCTATTGCATTGTGCCCTTTACTCGCGGCAGGGAACGAAGCCGTGAGCCTGAAAGCATCCTAAACGAGTTAAACGACCTACGCGAAAAAGGGTTCAGGGAGGTCACCTTGCTTGGACAGAACGTGAATTCCTACCGCTTCAAGGAGGGAGAGATCACCATCGATTTCTCGGCTCTATTAGCCATGGTGGCCGAAGCTGCTCCCGAGATGCGCATCCGTTTCACCACGTCTCACCCGAGGGACATGAACGACGAGACGCTGGAGACCATCGCGAAATACGACAACCTTTGCAACTACATTCATTTACCGGTACAATCGGGGAGCTCCCGGATGATGAAGCTGATGAACCGGAAGTACGACCGGGAATGGTACATGGATCGTATCGCCGCGATCAAACGAATCATCCCGGGCTGTGGCTTGTCGACCGACATCATGTGTGGCTTTCATTCCGAGACGGAGGAAGATCACCAAGAGACCCTTTCCTTGATGCGAGAAGTAGGATTCGACTCGGCCTTCATGTTCAAGTACTCGGAAAGGCCCGGCACCTACGCTGCAAAAAAACTCCAAGACGATGTTCCTGAAGAGGTAAAGAGCAGAAGGCTACAAGAGATCATCGACTTGCAGCTGGAGCTGTCTCGTCAAAGCAATGAACGCGACTTGGGCAAAGAGTTCGTGGTGCTGGTAGAAGGGGTTTCCAAAAAATCACGTGAGCAGCTATTCGGCCGTAACGAGCAGAACAAGGTGATCATCTTCGATAAAAATAATCACCGCATCGGGCAGTACGTGAAAGTAAGAGTTACCGGTTGCACTCCTGCCACCCTGCTGGGTGAGCCAGTAGTAGAATAACCCGGATCCCCTCACAATGTAACGTGTTACATAAACAATTTTGAGGATAAAGCGTTTTATTCAATATAGGACACTGACCGCTTGAGCGGTAAAGTCTCCAACGATAAATGAAACAAAAATAGACCAAAAACAGACCAAAAACTATTAAACACAGAAATTATGAAATCAGAAGCAAAATTATTACTGGGACTCGGAATTGGCATCGCGCTTGGTGCAGCAGTAGGTTACATCATGGGAACCGATAAAAAAGAAGAATGGTTAGAACATGCCAATGAGTTCGCTGACAAGGTGAGAGCTAACGTTAAATCGGCCGTGTATAAAGGGAAGAGCGAAGTACAAGATCTCAAAGAGGATATCGACGATATTGCCGAAATCGCGAAAAAAGAATTGGCAAAACAGTAACAGAACAGGTTAAGCGACGACAAAATGGAAGAAAAAAAGGTAAGTACGTGGTTCGAGGAGATACGGGACGATATAGGCAACTATATCACCAGTACACTTGAATTAGGAAAACTGGAAATCTACGAGAAAATTAGTTTGGGCACATCCATCGTTACCTATGGTTTACTTCTTTCGGGTGTGGGCCTCATAACACTCCTGTTTATTCTTATCACTGTCGCACTTTACTTGAACGAACTATTCCAAAGCTCGTGGATGGGATTCGCCCTCGTGTCGGCATTCGCTTTCCTCGTATTGCTTATTTTGCTCATGGTTAAAAAGCCGCTTAAGAAAAAGTGCACCAACAACGTGGTGCGTTTTCTGATGGCTCAAGATGATAAAGACGACAAAAACAACAAAAGATGAGTACGTATAAGCTATCTCCACTGGAAGAGTTACGTTTGGAAAAAAAGCGTTACAATGAGCAGCGCACGATCGTGAGCCAACGCCTCTCCTATCAACTGCAGTACCTAAATGATAACTGGGGAACGATGCTCACTAAAGGAGTAACCTCGTCGATCCGAACCAAACTATCGGAGACGGTTGACAACCTGTCGAGCGGCTCTACCGCCGTGACTCCGTTTGTAACGAAAAGGGTGAATCCTTGGCTGAACAACACGGCAATGAATATTATCATGTCGAATCTGCCGCTTATAGGATCGTTGACCTGGAGAGTGACAAAACCGGCTCTTTTAGCATTTGCTGCTAAAAAGGCCACGTCCATGCTGTTCCGAAGAAAAAAGAAAAAGGGCTAAAAAACGTTTACTCTCACGAGCTCATCATTTGAATGATTACACGGGCGACCTGTGGACGGTACTTACACCGTCCACTTTTGCTATCTTGGCACAGAGTTGGTTCACCTCTTCCGCACTATGAACGTGCAGGTTAAAAGCCCCCTCGAATATACCATCTTTCGTAGACACATTCACGCTTTGGATATTGACCATCATCCCATCTGTTAGTTTCGACAGGATACTACTCAGGATACCGATGCGGTCGATACCGGTAAAAACTATCGATGCCAAGAAGGAATACTGCCGGTAATCGCCCCAGGCCACTTCGATAACCCGGTCCCCAAAATTGGATTTTAATTTTAGCCCGGTCTGGCAGGCACGTTTATGCACCTCCACCTCCTCTTTTTCAGTAATGTACCCGAACACGTCGTCGCCCGGAAGCGGATTGCAACATAACGGCACGACAAAATTTTTCCGGAAATTGGACTCGGTTAACGAGTAAACCGATTTCCGATCGACCTTCGGTGTCGGAGGCATCATCGGGACAGGAACGGAAGAGGGCTCATCCCCTACCCCCTTGGAAGCCTCTTTCGAATTTTTAATTTCGGGTCCTTTTTTGATGGCGTTCATCGCCTGCCTCACGTATCGCACGAACAGGTTGTCCTGCTTGTCTGGTTCCGTGGACTTTATTTTCTGGAATGCCTCCTTGTTATCAGGCAGGACAACCTCGTTACTCCCGATCAAGTAATACAGGTCCTCCTTGTTCTCGGCTTTATACAAGTGAAGGATTTTATTGAAGACGGTATTATCGATGGGCTCGTTATCAAACAGCTCGTCTAACACCTTCTTACCCTTCTCTCCCACGCGGCGACGCTGTCGGCGCAACGAGGCTTCGATCTTTGTTCTCGCCTTGGCGGTCGTCACGAAGTTGAGCCATTCCGGCTGTGGCTCTACCGATTGGGAGGTGAGTATCTCCACTTGGTCGCCGCTTCCCAGCTTCTGGCTCAACGGTACCAGCGTGTGGTTCACCTTGGCACCCAGGCAGTGATCGCCTACCCGGGTATGGATGGTGTACGCGAAATCGAGGGCAGTAGCCCCTTGCGGGAGTGTTTTAATCTCTCCTTTGGGGGTAAACACGAATATCTCCGACGAGAAGAGGTTCATCTTCACCGTGTCAAGGAAATCGATCGCGTTCGGGTTGGGGTTGGCCAGTACCTCTTGGATCGTCTTCAGCCATTTATCCAGTTCATTGTCCTCTTCGATGCGGCTCTCCTTGTATTTCCAATGGGCGGCAAACCCTTTTTCCGCGATGTCGTCCATCCGGCGGCTACGGATCTGGATCTCGATCCATTTTCCGTCGGGTCCCATCACGGTAAGGTGAAGTGCCTGGTAACCGTTCGCTTTGGGGTGGCTCACCCAGTCGCGTATCCGGTCGGGCCGCAACTTGTAAATATCGGTGATCGCCGAATAGATATCCCAACACTGCTTTTTCTCGTCCAGCCCGGGAGAAAGCTCAAAGATGATCCGTACCGCGAACAAGTCGTACACCTCGTGAAACTCGATCCCCTTATTCTGCATCTTGTTCCAGATCGAATAGACCGATTTCACGCGCGCTCGCATCTCGTAATCGATTTCCATTGTATCAAGTACTTTTACCACGGGTACCGCGAAATTCTCGTAAATTTCATTTCGCTCCGGAGCACTCTCCTCAATTTTTCGAGTAAGATCGGCGAACGCCTCGGGATGTTCGTACTTGAAGCACAACTCTTCTAATTCGGTCTTAATAGCGAATAGCCCTAACCGATGAGCCAACGGGGCATAAATATAGAGGGTCTCACCTGTGATCTTGAACTGTTTAGCGGCAGCCATGGAGGAGAGAGTACGCATATTGTGAAGCCGATCGGCGATCTTGATCAAGATCACCCGGATATCGTCGGACATGGTCAATAACAGTTTGCGAAAATTCTCGGCTTGCTCCGACACGTTCTCACCAAACATGCCACTCGATATTTTCGTCAACCCATCCACGATTTGCGCGATTTTATCTCCAAACAAGGCACGGATATCCTCTACCGTGTAGTCGGTATCCTCTACCACGTCGTGCAGCAAAGAGGCTGAAATAGAAGTAGAACCCAAGCCCATCTCACGAGAGACAATGCGAGCCACCGCCAACGGATGCATGATATAGGGTTCACCCGAGCGGCGACGGGCTCCCTTATGGGCCTCTTTCGCCATATTAAAAGCACGGGTGATGATATCCACCTTCCGCCGGTGATTGGAGTTGAGGTAATCGTTCAGTAATCCCTGAAACTCCTCTTCAATCATCTGATCTTCCGCGATCAACTTATGTTCGTCATTCATGTACCCTTAGACCTTTTTAATATCCACACGTTTAATGCCTCGGCACGCTTTAATGCTCCTGCCGCTAATTAGAGACGAAATTACTAAAAATCCACATATAAATAAATTACTTGAACAAAAAGAGGCTATCTTTGTTCTTTCATGTGACAGGGGTGCCCCACAACACGGGCTGAGATCATACCCGAATTACCTGATCCGGATAATGCCGGCGGAGGGAATGAAAAGTAAATGCGCAATCCCGCGAACTTTTCAGGTATATATCTTACTCAATTCCCCTTTTTTATTTCACTCACCCGATGAACAACGCTAGCCGTGTTGTTCGTCATAAAACGTATGTAAAATGAAAAAGGCTTTTTTATTGCCGGCAATCATGCTGGCATTAGGTTATCAATTACAAGCAAGCGAGGTTAGCAGCGACAGCCTCGATCACATTCAATTAGAAGAGGTGATTGTATCCGGGACACGCGCCGGCGTAGAAACACCGGTCTCCTACACCAACATCTCTGCTTCGGAAATTCAAAAACAGAACGCGGCGCGCAACATCCCCGCTATCTTGCAAAACACGCCATCACTGGTGGCCTTCACCGAGGACGGCCTGGGCGTGGGCAATACTTACTTCCGGATCCGGGGGACAGATGCTACACGTATCAACGTGACGCTTAACGGGATGCCACTGAACAATCCCGAAACACAAGAGGTGTTCTGGGTGAACTTGCCCGACCTCTCAAACTCCCTACAAAACATCCAGATACAACGTGGAGTAGGAACCTCCACCAACGGGGCGGGAGCATTCGGTGCTTCCATCTCTCTCCAGACCACGGGTGCCCAATCGGAGGCATACGGTGAAGCATCTACCGCCGTGGGGAGCTACGGGACCTTCCTTTCCAATATCGCGGCAGGAACCGGTATCCTCGATAACGGCTTGTCGTTCGACGCTCGCTTTTCGAGGGTGTTTGGTGAAGGGTACGTCCGGAACGGGAAAGTGAATCACACCAACTTCTACGCGGCGTTATCGCACTATACCGACCGTCAACTGATCCGACTGAGCTACCTCAAAGGGGTTCAACATACCGGCATCACCTGGGAAGGGGTGTCGGAAGAACAGATGCAAGACGAGGAGTATGGCCGCCAATACAACCCGGCAGGGGAGTATTATGACGACGCGGGCAACCGCCTCTATTACGATAACGAGACGGACAATTACTACTCTGATATCGTGCAGCTCACCCTTAGCCGCGAACTGAACCGGCGACTCGTGCTCAACGCCGGGTTAAGCTACAACTACGGGTACGGTTATTACGAGAACTACCGATATAACCGACGCTACTCCGATTTTGGATTGGAGCCACAAACCATTGGCGACAGCACGCACACGCGCACCGATTTCGTCCGTCAAAAGATGATGGAAAACGACTTTTACGTCGCCAACGTGGGCCTTAATTATATCGATGGACCGTGGAAACTCACCTTTGGTGGAATGTACAGCTACTACGATGGCGATCACTTCGGGAAACTCCCATGGATCAAGCATTCGGCCAATATACCGGCAAACTACGAGTGGTACTTTAATGTAGGAAGGAAGTCGGAGCTCAACTTTTTCACCAAAGCGGAGTACCAGCTGAACCAAAAGCTTTCGCTCTTCGGGGATCTGCAATACCGCCATATCGATTACCGCTTTAGTGGGATGGACGACGACCTGATGGACCTGACGGGCGACTTCACCTACGACTTCTTCAATCCCAAGGCGGGGATATCGTTTCGCATGAACGACTTTAACCGCTTCTTCGCGTCGGTCGCCGTGGGGCAACGAGAGCCGTTGCGGGCCGACCTGAAAGATGGGATTAAAGGTGGGGGGGTGAACCCAATTCAACCGGAACGCATGATCGACTACGAGCTGGGATACCATTACGAGGGCGCCGGGGGAACTCGGTTGAGTGCCAATTTCTACTACATGGATTATCATAACCAGATGGTGCAGACAGGTAAACTCACCGACATCGGGTACAAACTGATGGAGAACGTGAAGGATAGCTACCGCGCCGGGCTGGAACTGGAAGCATCGGTCCCGTTATGGGAGGACAAGATACGGATCGACGCCAATGCCACCTTCA
>JAAYTC010000185.1 GCA_012518155.1 Bacteroidales bacterium
CCGATTAAACCGGGGAGGTTGCTAATCGTTTTACTCATTTTGATCACCACGGGAATGCGTAGTGTCTTTTTCAACTCACGAACGATATTCACGTAGGAATCCTCCAGGTAAGTGTCCCCAAACTCGCCCGGATCAAGCACGAAAACGTTAAGCTCCAACGCATCCGCTCCCGCGTCTTGAATACTTTTGGCGAAATCCGTCCACCTCGCCAATTTGTAACAGTTAATGCTTGCAACGATGGGTATGCTGCAAGCTGCTTTGGCCGAACGGATCAGTTCCAGATATTTTTCCACGTGATTCATCTCGATATACGTGTTGATATAATCAGCCGCTTCGGGATAATCGGATATCTGCGTGAGTTTCTCGGAGTGATTCTCAATCTGCTCTTCGAATAGCGATTTCAGCACGATCGCTCCAATCCCGGCATCTTCCAACTCTTTTATTTTTTTCACCGAATTGGTCAGTCCACTGCTTGCAGCGATTAACGGATTTTTGAGAGGTACTCCCGCGAATGACGTTTCTAAATTAACCATGTGCAACGAATGTTTTTCAAACTATATTGTTTGGTTTACAAAAATAAGTATTTTAATTGATAAAATCGATACCTTATCTGGAAAATACATAACCTTGTTGTATAGACTTGAGCGACCATTCCTCGATTTAACGTTCCCCAAACAGAATCGTGCCAAGACGGATCATCGTGCTCCCCTCCTCTATCGCTGTGGGGTGATCGTCGGACATCCCCATGGAGATCTCCTTGAACGACGGGTCGTCGGAAAAAAAGTCACTCTTCCATTCATCGAACAACGTTTTGAGCAAACGGAACTCTTCGCGCACTTTCTCTTTATCGTCTGTAAAAGTGGCCATGCCCATCACACCTACCAGCTGCACGTTGGGATACTCCCGCCATTTTTTATCGGTAAGAAACCGCCTGCATTCGTCGGGTGAGAACCCCGACTTGGTCTCCTCTTCCGCGATATGAATTTGCAGTAGGCAGGGTATAACCCGGTTATTGGCTTTCCCCTGCTTGTTTATTTCTTTTATTAATCGTTCGCTGCCAACGCTATGAATGAGCGAGATAAAGGGCGCGATTTGCTTCACTTTATTGCGTTGCAAGTTGCCCACGAAGTGCCACTCGATATCTTGGGGCAGTTCCGGCTGCTTTACTATTAGCTCCTGCACGCGGCTCTCGCCAAATACGCGCTGTCCCGCATCGTACGCTTGCAGGATGGTCTCCGTGGGATGAAATTTGGAGACAGCGACGATCTTCACCCCCTCGGGGATTGTTTTTCGCAGCGCGTTTACACGAGATTCAATTGTCATTGCCTTTCCTCCTAATATAGAAATGTTACCCTATTGATTATGAGTGTACCTCTTCCTGTTTTGGTACAGTTGCGGTTTCGCTTTTCTCGCCGTAAGGGAACACGTCCATGATCGCGGTCTCTACCACCGAAGCGATATCGTAGTCGATCATCGTTTTCTTCATTTCCGCTTCCACTATTTCCACAGCCTCTTTTAATGCGGATGCCTGTACCAGCATGTTTACTGCTGTTTTCTTCTCCGCTCCGCTCTTCTCGTCTAACGTAATAAAATAGAGCTTAGCCCGGTAATAGA
>JAAYTC010000186.1 GCA_012518155.1 Bacteroidales bacterium
AACAGGGGGTGAAATTTCCGACGAGTGGGCTGCCTGATGGCGAACCGGTTGTCTGTAATAGAAGAACCCGGACTTGTTTCGAAGCTTTATTTCCCGAAAGCTATAAAACATAGATCGATTCTGGCAGGTCTTCTGACTTACTCCCGTGTCTGAACGCCTTCCCATCCCGTTGGGGACAGTGGCAATCGTGGTGTTTGTTCAGCACGTAAGCGGAGCTTACAGCAGCGGGTCTGTTCAGGATTTACACCTGATTCCCTTTTCATCATTCACTTCGAAGCCGATTGAAGTGAATAAGACCAAAATTCAGGACAAAGATAAGGGTTTCTTTTGAATGTTATTCAATAAATCTTTGGAAAGAAAAAAAATCAAGGAAGAATCCGACCGCCTATTTACCGAACTATTGGAAGGGGGCGAAGTGGAGATATCCACATTGTATTATGGCTACTTTTGGATTAATTCCTTAATCTGACAAATAAATTCCTCAGCTTGAGGAATTAGTTCTTCGACCATCTCTTTATCAAAAGAAACAAAGTCGTCGTAATCACCCGAAATTCGGTCATTAAATAGTCGTGAATAAAAACGACCAAAAACGGGATCCAGTTTTCCTGTTTTCACAAAGTGTAAACCAAACATTTGTTTTACACCCGTGTGTGTTCTAACTATAATTTTATTTTTTATTAGCAATCCGTTTACAGCATAGAAGCAAGCATAATACAAGCGATTGACCGCTGCTATATGATGGCCTCTTGATGCAATATCCATTGCTTCATGCAGGGTCTGTTTTGCTCGTTGAAGGCGAAATTCAGACAAAGCTGATATGCTCTTTTCATCCATTGAGTATTTCATAGCTCAATACCTTCATTCATAACATTTACATAAAACGGGGTCATAAAAGGACGATTCTCCCAACTCGATTTAGTCACCACTCTTGGATTTACCAACACCCCACGCATTAATTCCACATCATAAAGAGGATTCAGAATAACCCTTTCTCGTTCCATTGTAAGCTCCTCTTCATCCAGTATAATCAACAAATCGATGTCACTATCCGGGCGAGCATCACCGCGTGCTTGCGACCCATAAAGGATAATCTTTGCATTCGGTGCTGTCCGTCGAATAGCGTCTCTTAACTCGTGTATTATTTCCGTCTGCCGCATTGCTAAACCAGTTAACATTAACCAATTATCTATACAAAGATAATCATTTTTCAAGAAGGAGTTGTAAATACTACACTTTATACTCTACGTATGTAATGACGAGAGATTATTTTAATATCTTTGCAATGGATACAGATATAGAAAACCATTAAATATGAAACAGTTAAAAAGAATTGTCCTTGATCCAGATATAATGGGTGGTAAACCCTGTATTAAAGGTTCACGGGTGACCGTCGGTATGATTATTGGGTTACTGGCATCGGGCTATTCTTATGAAGATATCCTGAAAATGTACCCTTATTTGTTTGAGGAGGATATACAAGAAGCCTTAGCATATGCCGCATGGCGTACCGAAGAATTAGACGCTCCGCTTGTAACAGTATGAAAATACTAATTGACATGAACTTATCACCCGACTGGGTTGAAGAGCTGGCTAAACATGGGATTGAATCAGTGCATTGGTCATTAATAGGAGACTTCGACGCCCCCGACAAAGTGTTAATAGACTATGCAAAAGAAAACGATTATGTTGTATTTACGCACGATCTTGATTTTGGTACTGCACTGGCTCTCACTCGTGCTGAAAAACCAAGTGTTATACAGGTTAGAACCCAAGATGTAACAGTATCTCACTTAAAGAATATGGTAATAAATACTTTAATGGAGCATACTGTTTTATTGGAGAAGGGTGCATTGATTGTTATTGATGAGCAAAAAAAACGTGTAAGGATTCTGCCGCTATGATTTTTTCCAGAACACGATATCTCTGATCCAAGTCTCTAATAATTTACGGTGGTCAGTATATATTTTTGGGAAAACACGCGTGATACCATACAAAATGACGATTCCGTGTAACGGGAACATTCTCGCGGGTTATTCGTTCTATGCATACAGGAAATGATTAAACCATCCAAATTATGAAAATAGAGATATGGAGCGATGTAATGTGCCCGTTCTGTTACATCGGAAAAAGAAATTTTGAAACGGCACTCGCTCAGTTTAACGAGAAAGACCAGGTAGAGGTCGTCTGGAAAAGCTTTCAACTGGACCCCTCGGTTCCCGAAGTGGCCGAAGAGAGCCAGCAGGATTACCTCGTGAAAAGAAAAGGAATGAGTGCCTCCCAAGTGAAGAGCATGCTCGATAACGTGACGCAGATGGCCAAGAACGCGGGACTGGAATACCATCTGGACCAATCAGTAATGGTCAATTCCTTCAAGGCGCACCGGCTCATCCAGCTTGCGAAAAAGAAGGGGTTGGGCAACGAGGTGGAAGAGCGATTGTTCAGCGCGTTCTTCACCGAGGGGCTCAACGTGGCCGACACGGAAACGCTTATCGGACTGGGCAAGGAGATAGGCTTGGACGAAGAGAGCATCAAGAACGCGCTGGAGGATAAGAAGTATGCCGAAATGATCTATAAGGATATTGACGAGGCGCAAACACTGGGTGTGAGGGGCGTGCCCTTCTTCGTCTTTGACAGGAAATACGGCGTGTCGGGAGCACAACCGCCCGAACAATTTTTGCAGACGCTGGATAAATCATTCTCCGAATGGAAAGCGAAGTAATTAAAAAGACCCAAGAATTAACAAAAACAGATAACAACGAATGAAAGCAAAAAATATAGGCTTCATGATCGCGGTTGCTTTAACAGCGGTCATCCTGATCGGTTGC